>JAYTLG010000356.1:0-6764 GCA_043729555.1 Cytophaga sp. | reverse complement strand
AGTATGATTACAAGTAAGCTGCAACATAACAAACATACGCACAAAGAAAAACAGTTGGGGTACATTCCATTTGAAGGAAGCTTAGTCGGATTCATAACGGGAATAACAGGTGCTGGCGGAGGTTTTTTAATCATACCCTCATTGGTTATCATCAACAAAACACCCATAAAAACCGCTGTAGGTACTTCATTAATCATCATCAGCATCAACTCTCTGATTGGATTTATGAGCGACATGCATACCATTGAAGTAAATTGGTTGAGAATATTGGGATACGCTGCATTTTCAATTGTTGGAGTATTCATTGGAAGTAGGTTCAATAAAGTAATTCCTGCAGAAAAAATAAAAATCGTTTACAGTTGGTTCATTTTAATAATGGGACTAGCAATTATTTATAAAGAAATTATAACGCATCAAACAATACATTAACCATGCAAATAGAACAACTATATACTGGATGTTTAGCTGAGGCTGCCTATTATATTGAATCGGAAGGCGAAGCAATTATCATTGATCCGTTGCGTGATATTCAACAATACATTTCAAAATTGGAGGGTAATAAGGCTTCGTTGAAATATATTTTGGAGACACATTTCCATGCAGACTTTGTATCGGGACACATCGACCTTGCTAAAGCTACAGGTGCAACCATTGTATACGGTCCAAAAGCAGAAACATCTTTTGAAAGTCATATTGCAACTGACGGAGAAATATTGACAGTAGGCAAACTTAAGATTGAAGTATTGCACACACCCGGCCATACACCTGAATCGAGTTGTTATGTTTTGTACGATGAAGCAGGAATAAAGCATGCCGTATTTACGGGTGACACCTTATTTATTGGGGATGTTGGCCGCCCCGATTTAGCCATCAAAAGCGATTTAACAAAAGAAGATTTAGCAGAATTATTGTTCGAATCATTAAAAACAAAAATAAAAACATTACCTGACCACATCATCATTTACCCTGCACATGGCGCGGGTTCTGCTTGTGGAAAAAACATGAGCAAAGACACCTTTGATACCTTAGGTCACCAAAAACAGGTTAACTATGCGTTAAAAGCGAAGGACAAAAATGTATTCATAAAAGAAGTATTAGACGGACTGGAACCAGCTCCTGCCTATTTCAGCAACAACGCAGCAATGAACAAGGAAGGTTATTCGAATGTTTCGGATGTGATACAACAAGGAAGCATTGCACTAGATGTACATGCATTTGAAAATATGCAAGCACAAACTCATGCCTTATTATTAGATACACGGGATCCTGCACAATTCAAAAATGGATTTATCCCAGGTTCAATTAACATTGGACTTGACGGACAATTTGCACCATGGGCTGGGGTACTCATTTCAGATACGATGCAAGCAATTCTTCTTATAACTGAAGAAGGCAAAGAAAAAGAATCAATTATTCGTTTAGCCCGAGTTGGAATAGATCATGTAATTGGTTATTTAAAAGGTGGATATAGTACTTGGAAAAATGCCAACAAACCTGAAGATTCAATCGCAAGTATTTCAGCGCATGAATTACTAAACCAAGCCAATTCGGATGCTATAATATTAGATGTTAGAAAGAGCAGCGAATTTGAAAATGGCCATATACCCAATGCAATTCATTTACCCTTGGATTCTATTAATGAATGGACAAGTACATTAGATAAGGACAAAACCTACTATGTTCAATGTGGAGGCGGCTATCGCTCAGTAATTACTGAATCAATTTTAAAATCCAGAAACTTTCATAAGGTGATAGATGTATCCGGAGGTTACGCAGCCATTTTAGCGGAAAAATCTTCAGAAAAAAAATAACAAACAATAAATCGAACGTTTCGACGAACAAATTTGTATTGAATGAACAAATTGAACTAATAAAATTGCATGAATAAAATACAAATAAGCAAAGCTCTTCGCACTACAATTATTGGCGGTGTTGTGGGTGCAATTGGCGGATTGGCCTATTGGAATTTTATTGGTTGTTCAAGCGGGCATTGTGCGATACAATCTGTTTGGTACAACTCTACTATATACGGCACTGTTATGGGCGGCCTTGTTGTAAACTTATTTATCAAAAAAAATTCATAAATCTATTATGGCTTCATTCAAAGAACTTATACACTCAGACCTACCCGTATTGGTAGATTTTCATGCCACTTGGTGCGGACCGTGCAAACAGCTTTCACCCGTCATTGAAAAAGTTGCGACTAAATTTAATTCTAGATTGAAAGTTGTAAAAGTAGATGTAGACAAAAATCAATCTGCCGCACAAGCATACCAAGTTAAAGGCGTGCCGACAATGATATTGTTCAAACAAGGAAAGGTTGTATGGCGCAGCTCGGGCTTTATGGATGAGAATAAATTAAGCAAGACGTTACAAGCCTTTGTGTAATTAATTATAAATTATGAATTTAGATAAATGTACATAACAAAAAAATGCTTGAGACATCTCAAGCATTTTTTTAAAGTTTATAAATTACGAATTCAAAATATAATTCATAATTCATAATTCATAACTCATAATTATTTTAAAACGGCGCTGGGCCATCATCGTCACCACCAAAGTTATTGACCTTGCTACCTAAGGATTGTCCGCCGAAGAATTTATTTTGGTCGCCGCTCCACTTGTCGCTTTCCATATCAATAAAGTCGCCACCTAAATCGGCGAACTTTGTAAATTTACCAATGTATTTCAATTTCACCGTTTCAAGCGAACCGTTACGGTGTTTCGCAATGATTACTTCACCTGTACCCGCAGTTGGATTACCTTCTTCATCCACATCGATTTTATAATATTCAGGGCGATATAAAAACATAACAATATCTGCATCCTGTTCAATCGCACCCGATTCACGTAAATCTGATAATTGTGGCCGCTTATCTCCACCTCTAGATTCAACCGCACGACTCAACTGAGACAAAGCAATAACAGGAATTTCCAATTCTTTCGCCAAACCTTTTAAGGCACGAGAGATCGCAGAAATTTCTTGTTCTCGATTACCACCACCGCCTTTATTGCTCGTATCGGCGGTCATTAATTGCAAGTAATCGACAATGATCATTTGAATATCATTTCTCGATTTCAATCTTCGTGCTTTTGTACGCAATTCTCGTATCGACAAACCTGGGGTATCATCAATATAAATCGGTGCAGACGTTAACGGAGAAATTTTACTGTGTAGCTGTTGCCACTCGTACTCTTCCAGCTTACCTGTTTTAATTTTATAACTATCCAACTCAGCTTCAGATGCAATCAAACGATTCACCAATTGTACAGCCGACATTTCCAATGAAAACAAAGCAATAGGCTTCTTAAAATCTACTGCTGCATTACGCATAGCAGAGAGTACGAAGGCCGTCTTACCCATACCCGGACGAGCTGCAATAATAATCAAATCACTTTTTTGGAAGCCAGATGTTACACGATCCAAATCAGACATACCACTTGGCACACCCGTTAAACCATCGGCTTGATCTTTCTTTTCAGCAAGTTCTTTTAATGCTTGTCCGATAAGGCTTCGCATCTCCGAATAGTTCTTGCGAATATTCGATTCAGAAACATCGTATAAATCTTTTTCCGTTTTATCTAACAGCTCAAATACATCGGTAGTATCCTCGTATGCATCTTTATGAATCTTCGATGCAATTGTAATCAAACTTCTTTTGATCGATTGTTCCGATACGATACGCGCGTGAAATTCAATGTTGGCAGCCGAACTAACCTTTGTCGTTAACTCCGTGATGTAATAAGCGCCACCTACAAATTCCAACTCTCCTTTCGAACGCAATTGATTTACAACCGTAATCAAATCAACAGGTTCCGAGCGGTCAAACAATTCTAAAACAGCTAAATATATTTTTTGATGTGCATCTTTATAAAAACTTTCGGGTTTTAAAATATCTATTACCGAAGTCAAAGCATCCTTTTCCAACAACAATGCACCCAACACAGCTTCTTCAACCTCAATTGCTTGAGGTGGCAGCTTACCCATACCTACCAGCAAATCATTCGCAATTGTATTCTTAGCTACAAAACCCGTAGCCTTTGTTCTTGATTTTCCAAACTCCATACATCAAATGTAGCTCAATTATGTAACGAATTTGCCGACCCAATTATCATACTACCCCACAATGTTATCACACAAAATTAACATCTTACCCACATAGCTACAGCCTACTATTATCGAAGTTTCGAACCAATTTCATGTATTAAGCGATATACTTATCAACACATTCCATTTTCCTTTATCCACTTTGATTATTTTATCACGAATTCTTTTATTTTTGTTTGATTAGTTTTAATAAAATGGAAAACAAGAACGTTCATTTCATAGCTATAGGTGGTGCCGTAATGCACAATTTAGCCTTAGCTCTTAACCATAAAGGGTATATTGTTACAGGATCAGACGACGAAGTTTTTGAACCTTCAAAAACACGTTTAGCGAAATACAATTTACTTCCTGAAACCATCGGTTGGTTCCCAGAAAAAATAACGAACAAACTTGAAGCCGTTATTTTAGGAATGCACGCGCGCAATGATAATCCCGAATTATTAAAAGCACGCGAGTTAGGTGTAAAGATATATTCTTTCCCCGAATATATTTACGAACAATCGAAAGACAAACAACGCATCGTTATCGCTGGAAGTCATGGCAAAACAACCATTACTTCTATGATTATGCATGTGTTAAAAACATACAATCGCAAATTTGATTATTTGGTTGGCGCAAAGCTTGAAGGCTTTGATACCATGGTGCAAATCACCGACGACGCTCCCATCATCATTATTGAAGGCGATGAATACTTGACATCGCCACTTGATTTAACACCGAAGTTTTTACATTACCACCACCACATTGGTTTAATCAGTGGTGTGGCATGGGATCACATCAACGTATTCCCTACGTTTGAAGAATATGTAAAGCAATTTGATGCCTTCGCAGACTCTACACCCAAAGGTGGTGTGTTAATCTACAGCGAATCAGACGACCTGGCAACACTCATTGGAGACAAGCCAAGACCCGATGTGCAAGCCATTGGTTACGGTACGCCCAAACATGAAATTGTAAATGGCATCACCTATCTATTGACAGAAAATGGAAAAGTACCTTTAGCAGTTTTTGGAAAACACAATCTTAAAAACATCAATGCGGCTAAAAACATTTGCATAAAAATTGGCATACACGAACAAATGTTTTACGATGCCATCAAAACATTTAATGGTGCAGCCAACCGTTTAGAAACGTTAGGAAGCACAGACAGTAATGTTGTATTTAAAGATTTTGCACATGCCCCATCTAAATTAAAAGCAACATCAAAGGCTGTTAAAAAACAATTTCCAGATCGCAAACTGGTTGCCGTTTTAGAACTACATACATTTAGTAGTTTGAACAAAGACTTCTTGTCGCAATACAAAGACACCTACAAGGCACCGGACGAACCGATTGTATATTTTAGTCCAGAAACAGTTAAACACAAGCGTTTGCAGGAGATTACAGACAAAGATATTATGGATGCATTTGAGAATCCAAAATTGAAAGTATTTACAGATAGTCAAAAATTAAAAGCTTACTTATTTGAACAAAACTGGAAACAGACAAACTTGTTGTTAATGAGCTCTGGAAATTTTGGCGGCATCGACTTAAAAGAATTAACAAATCTAGTATTGAATCAAAAAGCATAATGACAGATCAACTTCCTCTATTCGATGCGGCAAACAGTTTCAAAATGAAAATCAACAAGCCGATTGCCTTCTTCGATTTAGAAACAACGGGCGTAAACGTTTCAACCGATCGAATCATTGAAATTAGTATTGTACGCGTTTCGCCACCAGGCGAAAAAGTTGAAATAAAAACATTTCGAGTAAATCCGGGCATGCCAATACCCGACCAATCAAGCTCCATACATGGCATCTACGACAAAGATGTAGCCGACAAACCTAAGTTTGCAGAAATTGCAAAAGAGGTATCGCTATTTATGAAAGATTGTGATTTGGGTGGTTTCAACAGCATTCGTTTTGACATTCCTTTGTTGATAGAAGAATTTTTTCGAGCAGAAATTGATTTCGATATTTCAAAAAGAAAATTGATAGACGCACAACGTATTTTTCACCTAATGGAACCACGTACACTTGGTGCTGCCTATAAATTCTATTGCAACAAAGATCTTGAAAATGCACACAGCGCAGAAGCGGATACACTTGCGACTTACCATATTTTAAAAGCTCAAATAGCACGTTATGCCGACAAGGAAGTAAAAGATGCAGAAGGAAAAGTAACCGTACCCATCAAAAACGACATGCAGGTATTGCATGATTTTTCTGTAGGCAATATGGTTGATTTGGCAGGCCGTATGGTGATGAGCGACAAAGGCGTTGAACTATTCAACTTTGGAAAATACAAAGGCATGAAAGTGTCTGATACCTTATTAAAAGACCCCATGTATTACGATTGGATTATGAAAGGTGATTTTCCGCAAGACACTAAAAAGAAATTAACAGCCATTAAGTTGAAAAACTTTGGCGGATTAAAATAAGTACCAAAACATCCATCTAGGCGCATAAGGCCTATATTAAAAGGAGTATACTTTAGTATGAAACTAATGTGTACTCCTTTTCGTTTAATAGAATAATAACATCTAGAAAGGAGATTGATTATGAGAAAAAAAACCCTCCCAATATTTATCTTGCTGTTTTTTTCAATAAGCATTGTACATTTCATGTTTAGCACCTTATTAAGTGGAGATATAGAAGAATTACTTCCCTTAAAA
>JAYTLG010000355.1:0-10998 GCA_043729555.1 Cytophaga sp. | reverse complement strand
TAAAAAAACTTGTTTGTCTTGTCTATTGGTGTAATCAATTTTATAACGAAACCGTGCCGTATCACTAGATTTTAAATAATAGGTAAATTCATCAAAATACATGATTGTACGCACCAGATTACCAGACGAATCTCTTGCTATATTTTTTTCAGTACTATACTTAAATCCTGGTGTAATGAGTTTTGTCGAGTAATAAAAATCTGCAGAGTATTTTTGCCAAGAAGCGGTACCTTGAAAATTCTCACTTTGTGTTGAAAATAAATCTCCTTTAAAAAACAACTTGCCTTTCTTTTGATATACCTGAGCTTGGTGCTGCAAGCCTTTCAAATCATTAACTTTATTTCTATAATTGATGGAATAACTAAATAGTTGACTCGCACTTTTAGCATACGATACACCTGCCGTACCCATATGGTTGTTGCCTATTTGATTTACATCTTCACTCCAATAACGTTCAAAATCAGGCCCTCTAAAACGATCAATCGCAGAAAAATTTTCTTGATTGAATTCATACGACAAAACAGATGCCAAATAATATTTATTCAATAACCCTATGTTACGTTTTTTACTTCTTAATCCTACCCGTGTAGAAACACCATCATCATTGCCTTTATCCAAACTCGAATATAAATTTACGTCATTTACAGAATACGCTAAATCTGTAAAAACCTCTTCGTATTTATTGAGTTTTTGATTGATCGAAGCTTGTATCATTTGTTTTTTCTTCGGCGTAGGTATGTATTGAAGTGCTTCGTAATTTCCTAAACCAGAACCAACATATTTATAGACACGTGCATTCGCTATAGAATTGCTCAACACATAACTTCCTTGCCCTTCCGGAACTTGCGTAAACTTAACTTGATAAAATGCACTGTCAGGACTTGTAGAGTACACGTATACATCCACGCCAGCAATAACAAGCTTTTTATACAAGGTTACACCTGATTGATACCCAACCGAATCAGCACCATTTACATAAGCTAGATTGAGGCTATCTCCAATCGTTGATAGGTAAATTTGATCTTCTGGTGTGATGTCTAATAATAAAGGATTGTTTCGATTATCTTTTTCCGAATAATAATAAACACCAAATTCAGTCTTAGAATTTTTAATCGTTTGGGAAGCTTCTGTATTCGAACGTGCATAATTCAAATCTGTATATTCAAAATCAACACGCATTCTATTATATCGAGTAACCAATAAATAGGGTGTAAATGTAATTTCTGCAGAATTATAATCAATAACATAATCATAATCGAAACCTCTTGTTAATAAACGTCCATCAAAATAAACACGTTCAGAGTTTGCAATCACTGTAATGTACGCTTCTCCATTTTGCCCCTGCAATCGATAAGGCCCTTGAACACCTTCTTGTAAAAAATTTTTCGTGTCTGGTGAAAACTGCATACTATGAAACTTCCCCTTCGCAACACCAATACCAAATGTTGTAATATTTTCAGAAGTAGAATCTCTTTTAACTTTATATTCAACCTTACCGCCTTGAACATTTCGATAATATTTTAAAAAATAAGGGTTACGTTGCTGCAAAACAATATCTCCTACTGTCAACGTTGTTCTGGGAGATTTCAATTGGATGTAAACCTTATCAAACTGCTGAATTTGTTGCGTATTACCTTCCGGCTGAAATGGAATATTTTGATCCGAAATAACGGCAGTCAACATTAAATTATCTGTAAGCTGACCGTCTAATTGTAAATTCAAGGTTGAGTTTACAAACACACTTTGATTATTTCCAACCGAAACCCCTCTGGAAATAACACCTGTCTTATTAATACCTGGCGTAGAAAATAATTCTTCGTGCTGCTGTGGCGCACTTCCGTAGCCTCTTGAACGCATCACTTCTCGATAACCTCCCATTGAATCATATATCGAAAGGTCTCTTTTGTAAACGGGCTTTGATAAATTAAATGAATACACTCGATAGCATACCATAATAGAGTCTGGTAATGGATCAGGAAAAAAAGTAAGTCTATTGGTTGTTACATTATAACTACTTGTATACCCGTGCGGGTATTTAACATCAATACTCCCTGGAACGATGGTTAAGGTATCCATAACAATACCTTCCACTGTAGGTTTCACCCACTTACAACGCAGATTACTATACTGTGCATAGCTTGTCTGCACAACACTTAAAAAAAATAAAACGATGATTACATGAACTTTGTTCATTCAGTATAGTAGGGCATTTCAATATAAAATGAGGTGCCTATATTAAGAGAAGTTTCAAACCAAATCGCTCCTTTCATATCTTCTACCAAACGCTTTGCTAGTGCTAATCCAATACCAGATCCTGAATACTTTGTACTAAAATAAGGAACGAAAATTTTATCCTGAAGCTCAAAAGGAATGCCAGTACCATTATCCTTTATTTCTACTAAAATACAATCCAATGAATGTTTAATATAAATATCAATCTCCTTGCCACGCCCTTCTGGTATACTTTGAATTGCATTCAACAATAAATTATTCAATATGTTTACCATCATTTTCCTATCTGCTAAAATAGACGAAGCACTATCAGGTAAGTGCGCTGTTATACCAGATTCGTTACCTTGATGCAAGACAATCAACTCCTGTACAATTGCATTCAATTCAACCTTTTCAATCGTCAATTCAGGCAATTTATAGAACGATGAAAACGAACTAGCTATCTCACTTAACGAATCAATCTGTGTTAAGATTGTATTGAACGATTGTTTTAATTCTTCTTCTGAGGGCTTTGTGTCTTGCTTTGCTAATCGATGAAGCAAATATTGCAATTTTAGCTTCATCGGAGTTAAAGGATTTTTTATTTCATGCGCTACCTGTCGAGCCATTTCACGCCATGCACTCTCCTTTTCAGAATTTGCTAAAATATGCTTACTCTCGTCTAGTTTCAACAACATTGAATTGTATTCTTGTACCAATCGTCCAATCTCGTCCGAAGATTCCCATAGAATAGGTTCGTTATCATAGAGCCCTGTTTTTTTAATACCTTGGGTAATTAATTTAAGCGGATATGTCAAATAATACGCTACTAAATAAGACAGCAATAACAAAATGATAAAACCGATTGAAAATATATTTAAAATAATCTTCAAATAAGTTGAAATTTGTTTTGCAATATCTTCTTTTGATTCAAAAAATGGTAAGTGAATAATGCCCGCAATGGCTCCCGTACCTGGCACTCGAATTAATCGATAGATTGATTTGTACGAAAGTTCGCCAGCTTGTTCGTTTGCTACAATATATTGATTTCTACTTTCGAACAATGCAGAGATAGCATCTGGCTGAATGTAATTTGATAATAATCCCTTTTTAAATACTTCAGGTTGATTCGTTGCTAATAAAGAACCATTGGTAGCATACACATTAATATCTAATTGCTCTACACGTGTTAAATCCGATTCTAACAACAACTCAGATACGGTGGTCTTATTAATTCGATCTTGGTGTATGGCTCTTGTGGAAATGAGCGCAGACAATTTATCTGAATCGCTAATAAATCGATTTATTAAGGATTGCTCATAATTACTGTAAACAAAAGCTAATGTTATTAAGCTTACCAATAAGAGTGGTATAAAGAAGGCTAAATTCAAATAAATCTGAACCTTAGTAGCATAACTAATCTGGCGCTTTTCTTTATTGATTCTATACGCATGCACTAAAACAATAAGTAAGATTCCTGCTATATGAAATAAAAAATAAATGGATGCATTGGATATCAAAATATCTATTACTCGATAAGGCTTACTAACGACAATCCATGTTTTATCTGTCCCCTTTAATACAATATGAAAATAACCATTGTATCTAAATTCCGTTTCGCCTGTTTGCTGAATACCGAATAAATAATTTACAAATCGTTGATCGTAATTAAAATAGCCATAACTCGTTTCAAGTTTTTTATCATTAAAAATGCTATAATCAAAATCCCTATGTTTTTCTTGAACATGCTTTTGATCCAATAACAACTCAGGGAATACACTATTTTTACTGTACTTACCTGATTCAAGTTCAATAATGATATAAGCAATTACAACATCATTCGATTTAATTTTATTGACAGAAATATACCGTCTTGTATTTGTAATATGATCCACATAACTATACAAGTCTAATTTATTTATATAAGTAGACTTAACCAATACAGCATTGTAATATTCATTATAGGTAGTCTGCCCTACTTGACTATTAAAAGGCTCTCCAGTGGCATCTAATAATTCTATGCGAACCGAATAGTCACTAAAATAATTGGAAAGGTATTTCTTATGAATTTTATCTTTAACAATAGATAGGTCTGAAAATGGAGAGAGAATTTTCTCTCTAATAAAACCATCTTTCTGAATGTGCGACGAAGCTTCTTGCAATAAAAATTCTGTGATCTCATCCCGATCATACAACAAACGTTCTCCATAACGGCTCATTTGCAGTGTAACTTTATTTCTTCCATGAAAAAACAAAACGGAACCTATAATCAATGAAGAAGTAAGCGAGAATAAGAATATATAAATAAACGATTGATACTTCATTTGACCCAACAAAGAAGGATATCCTTGCACTAAAGTCAACCATGAAAAAACAACCAAACATACACTTGCAATAACCAACTGCGGCTCTATAAACCAACTAATAGCAATTAATAAAAAATGAAAAAACACTACAAATATAGTACCTTTTAAGTGGTTACGTTTATACAGGCGCCAAATGATATGAAGTAAGATGTGTAAGATGTTGAAAAAGATAAATGAAATAATTAATACTGAAAACACCAATAACAATCGAATCAACGAAATATCTAAATCTTCAATTAGATCAAGTGATATCGTTGAGTTGGTGACAATACTTTTTAAAATATAATAATACCCAATCAAACTCAACCAAGACAAAAATACACTCGACAATATTTTTATATATACAATATATTTTGAACGACTCAAATAAATATAACGGTATATAGACTTTCGTTGAATGAGATAGACAACTTCGAACAAGAAATATACGGCACAAAATACATTCAGCACCAAATCAAATATGGATTCACTAATAAAAGAGGATGCATAATATTCAGCAGAAAAAATTGGATGCGAAGGAAAGTATTCAGACAAACTTAATAATATAGATCGAAACAATACAAAAAGCAATACCCGTATTGCAACGCGTCTAAATGTACATTTTGTATAAACCCACACATCAACTACAAAATATACCCATATCAACAATACTGCAAGTACAAATAAAGATGTCGTAATGATACCATATACAATATCCTGGCCTGTTGAAACACATTCATAATTACATAAATACGTATCTCCTTTTTTAAGTGTATTTATTAAATTATCCTTCGTTGACGTATATATACGAACAGGTGTTTCATTGAAATATTTTTTATTTGTATGATTGTTAATAAATGCATTATCTACCGAATAGATTCGTTCTAATTCAATTAGAAAAAACAATTCCTTTACAACACCATCCGTTAAAAATGTGTCTCTCGATACAATGTATTTTCCTGAATTATTACTTATAAATTTCCATTTATAAGGTCCTTTTATGGTATTATAATTAGGTACGTTTTTAGATTCAGACCAATAAATAAGTTTTCCATTTTGAAAAATATAAAACGGATCTTCGTTATTGATTTTATTTAATTCTAAAAATGAAATGTGTGATTCACGAATTGTTTCAATTACAGAAGAATTTTTTTGTTCTACTTCATTAATTGAACGATTGATGCGATTTGTAACGGAAGAATAATAAACAGATTGATCAAACTGAATACACTGCTCTTTAAAAGTCAACAGCAAACCGATACTCACTATTAAAGTGAGTATTACCCAACGGAGAAATTTAGAAAATGAGGAAAATGACGTTACAGGCAATATCATATACCCTAAAAATACGGAAATATGCCATTAAATAAAGCTTTTAACTATGCAGTTAGTTGAGCTTTTTTCTTTTTATTGGAATAATACCAAGCGTAAGCGATGCCGCCAATCAAAAGGTAGGGGCATAACATTAAATACAAGATACCAGAGTTGATACCTGTATTTTTTGCATTGGGATTAGCGCCACTTGTTTCCAACTGAGCTCTACACATCGCACACTGTGCATTTGCATCCATGTTAACACCTACAAAAAATAGAATTGTTAAGAACGCGAATATGATATAGCCTTTTTTCATAGTTAAAATACGTTTATTGATAATACGGACTAATCATCAAATAGACCAATACACCCGATACCGATACATACAACCAAATGGGAAACGCCCATTTAACAATCTTTTTATGACGCTCAAAATCTGCATTAAATGCAAAGTATAGCGCTTTGAGAACAAAATAAACGACAACAGCCGCTAAAATAATGTGTGTAATCAACAAGATGTAATACACGTATTTAATTGCACCTATACCACCGTAATGTGTTGATTGGTGTGTTAAGTGATAAAATATATACGTTACAAGGAAGAATAATCCCAATACAACGCAAATCAACATACAGGCTCTGTGCAACGTTACATTGCCTCTTCTAATGGCCGCTAAAGCAATTAATAGAAACAAAGAGGTTAAACTATTTACCAATGCATTCAGGTGTGGCAATACATCTGTCCAAGTTCCTAAGTTTAACTTAAATGGAAGTCCTAGCAACAATGCCACCGCCACTGGAATGCCAATAGCTACAACATTGATGTTTTTATCATTGAGTATTTTAACGAATGGATTGTTATTTTGCATCGCGTTCAATTCGTTGAAGAACTTTTATTTCTGTTATTAATCTGTCAACTTCTAGTTCGGAGGTGCCATTATAGTAACCTCTAATCCATCCTTTTTTATCTACCAATACAATCTTTTCGCTATGCAAAAAATCTGTTAAATCCGCGTCGTCTTGTTTGGTGGTTAAGAAGAATTCTCGCTGTCCAAGTGTATAGATAGAATCTTTTTCGCCTGTTAAGAAATACCATTTGCCTGGTATGGCTTTATAGGTCTTAGCGTATTGCTTGAGTACCTCAGATGAATCATGTTCTGGATCTACGGTAAGGGTCACCAAAACAACGTCAGGATTATTTTTGAAAGCTTCCTGCACGCGGATCATTTGAGTACTCATACGCGGGCAGATGCTTTCGCATCGTGTAAATACAAAATCGTATACTTTGAAACAGGTATCAATCGCCCGACTATCAAAAGCAACACCATTTTGATCTATTAATGTATAGTTTGGTAATGTATGCGCATCGGTGATTATGAACTCACGGTCGGTTTTGATTGAATCGTATGCAAAAAACACGGGCAGTTTGTGTCTAGTGCTCGCAAAAAAAGTAAACAGGAA
Source organism: Cytophaga sp. (assembly GCA_043729555.1). GTDB lineage: Bacteria > Bacteroidota > Bacteroidia > Cytophagales > Cytophagaceae > Cytophaga. The sequence continues at coordinate 3,666 of JAYTLG010000355.1, read as the reverse complement.
AATTAAAAAGACCGGTAACAATAGCGCAAGGCATAAGTACACGGTCTTTTTAGTATTATTCATATTTTTAAAGTAAGTGCTGTTTTAGACAACACCTCGTTCGTTTTATCCAAATATTTCAATAATTGCATTATGCACGTGATTTGCTTCCATTAATTGTGAAAGAATGAACCACATAATAAACAAAGATGGAAGTGCAATTGCCCAAATCAACAATTTTACTTCATGCTTTAAGTGCATAAACTCACCAACGATGTAGTATGTTTTCTCAAACGTTAATAATACAAAGACTGTCGTAAGAAGTGGTCCTCTTGACATCGTAAACGCTAACACGAATTCTATAGCTGTCAATACAGCTAAGTAAAGTGTCACCATTAATATTTGTTTTACCTTAGCAGGGTCTCTTGGTTGTACCTCTGTAGAATGGCCTGAATGATGTGCGTGTCCCATTGGAATACTATACTTTAAATAATGTAAAATTAAACTAAATAGAAGAAGGTAAATACGAATACCCAAACTAAATCGACAAAGTGCCAGTAAAGACCAACTTTTTCAATCATTTCATACGAACCTAATTTTTCATACGTGCCTACTGCAATGTTGTAAAATACAAGAATATTTATGATTACACCTGATAAAACGTGTGTTCCGTGAAATCCTGTAATGAAGAAGAATAAATCAGCAAATAAGCGTGGACCATATTCATTTTCAATTAAATTAGCGCCGTTAATTACACGTACCAAACCATCTGCATCTGTAACTGTAAGCGTATTTGAACCTGTGATGAAAATCATCCACTCCCAAGCTTGGCAAGACAAGAATGCAATACCGCCTAAGATTGTCCATAACATCCATTTTTGAGCTTCTAGTTTATCTCTACGATGACCAGCTTCAACAGCCAATACCATTGTTACCGAAGAAAGAATCAAAATAAACGTCATCAACCCCACAAATACAAGAGGAGCATCGATATGAAAGAAAGGAATGTGTGTAAATACTTTTTCAGGAATCGGCCAATATTCAACCGATGCTTTGAAAGCTTCTGTAGCACCTACATAAGCATCGTGCGAAAAACGTGAGAAACCATACGTAATTAATAAACCAGAGAATGTTAATGCATCTGATAATAAGAAAAACCACATCATGAGTTTACCATAACTAGCTTTGAATGGTTCTACTCCTCCTGCCCATAAGGCCTTATTTTCTTTTTCGTCGATAACTGCAGTTGCCATAAATTATACTTAAATAATATCAATTAGTGTTTATTTCTAATTATTCAGTTGTAAAAATACAAACAAATAAATCCAAAGCAAATCTAAAAAGTGCCAATAAGTTGTACACATCTCAATTTGCAATAAATTGTCTTTATTCACTTCACCCTTAGTACTTGATACTAAAACAATTAATAGGAAAATCAGCCCTGTAATTAAATGGAAGCCATGTACGAGAGATAAAATATAAACAAATGATCCTGCTGGATTACTGTATCCCCCCCCCAAAAACACCTTCTGTTCGAATAAATCAACAAACATTCCTTCGTATTGAAGCACCAAAAATGCGATCCCCAATAGTACGGTTATTGCCATTCCACCAACGAGCATTTTTTGATTGTTATTTTGGGCTGCCCAATACGAAACTTGCATCGTAACACTACTCAAAATAATCACAGCAGTACTTACCAAAAACGTAGTTGGCAAATCAAACCTCAACCAATCGCCATCGGTACTTCTTACAAGATACGCACTTGTTAGCCCAGCAAACAACATTACTATTGTTACAAGAAATAACCACAACAAAAACTTCTTCGGGTGTACTGAAAATGTAGGTTTAGCCTCTTCCATTTATTTATATACTTTTAATAAATTTTATTTAATACAAATGCAATTTGCACAATTGGCAAATACAAAAAAGAACCAAACATCAATAACAACGCGGCTTTAACCGTACATTCTTTCCACAAATACATTGTTTGTAAAAAGAACAAAACACCACAAGCCAATGCAATGTATGCAGATGTAATGCCTGCCATACCAAAGATGTATGGAAGAAAACTTATCGGTAATAAACAAAACGTATAGCTCATTATAATTGTGGCGGTATGTTTGTTACGACCTTCTTTTGTTGGCAAAAGTTTTATGCCTGCTTTTTTATAATCATCATCCAACACCCATGCTATTGCCCAGAAGTGTGGAAACTGCCAAAAGAATTGAATTGCAAATAAGACACCTGGCTCCCAGCCATATTCGCCTGTTACAGCCAACCAACCAATCATGGGTGGAAACGCTCCTGGAAAGGCACCAATAAATACGGCTATAGGAGAAATTGTTTTTAAAGGTGTGTAAACAAAAGAATAAATGATTAATGATATCAAAGATAAAATCAATGCATTCATCGTACTGAATAATGCAAGAATTATAGTTCCTGCAATTAAGAAAATAATTGAAGTTGTAATTGCTTGTCCCAAACCTATAGATCCATCAGGCATTGGTCTTGAAGCCGTACGATCCATTAATTTATCTGAATCACGCTCAATTATTTGATTGATAATATTAGCCGAAACGGTAATGCAAAAACCACCCAATAAAAATAAGCTTAAGTTTAACCAGTGCACATCTCCTCGTTCTGCTAGGATATAACCCATGCCCGAAGAGAATGCGACAGTTGAAGTAAGTCTGAACTTCGTTAATTTAAAATATGCTTTTACAAGGGGTGTCAAAGGGCTCTTTCTATATTGGTACTGCAAGTTACGCACTCCTTCTGTTTTGTCCTATCATAAACCTAAAAACAAATGCTAATTGAGCACCTAACAAAATTGTTGCAAACAATAAATGTAAGGGCTGCAACCAAGCCGGTATTGCAAAATATGCCATACTTATTCCAGCAATAATTTCTACAGCCATTATCATACTTACAAGAGTAATGTATTTATATGCAATGGGGTATAGAAATCGTTTCTGATACAAGGAAAACGTAAAATACACCGTCAACAATGTCAACAGTATTGAATAACTACGATGCACGATAAACACACTACCAATGCGATCTATCCAAGTTTCTTTAAATTGATAGTCCAGTGCATATGAAATGATATCAACTTCTTCACGTACTTCTGTACCTAAAAATATTTGTACTGCAGTAAGTATAATGAAGAACCACATCATACGGGTGTAAACACTTGGAAGTGTTTCAAAAGCATCCTCAGAGCCTTTAAGCAAGCAATCCTTTTCACGCTTAACCGCCATAAATAGCCAAATCAATATGCTCATGATAATCAATGCTACAGCCATATGTAGCGTGATTAATAGCGGTGCTAAAAAAGAAGAAACGAGTTTAGCACCGAGCAAACCTTGCGAACCCATCAATATTGCTAATAAAAAAGAGAACCAAAAGAACTTTGGTTTTGATTTAATAAATCGAATAGCAAAAATGCATTGATACACAACAATCAAACCTGCTATGGCTCCAATAAGCCTATTGACATATTCTGTCCATGTTTTATATACATTAAATTCCGCTGAATGGCCTTTAACAGTATATTGCGCTTTATAATCTGCTGGCAAATCTAATTCTTGAGTGGGTGGAATATATGTACCAAAACATTTTGGCCAATCTGGACAGCCCATACCTGAACCTGTGCTACGTACAATCCCTCCAGCGAGAATCACT
>JAYTLG010000354.1:0-15905 GCA_043729555.1 Cytophaga sp. | reverse complement strand
AATCTGTAAGTCACTAAAAATAATAATCCCCTGCGATCCCGATAGCTATCGGGATCGCAGGGGATTATTATTTTTAGTGACTTACAGATTTTTCTTTTAGTTTCGAAAGTTGATTTTTCAAGATGTCATATGCAACATCAATTGCCTCTTCGAAGGTGCTGCGTTGTTCTTTGACAACGATTGCGTTTCCGGGAATATTCAATTTTATATTCACAACTTTATTGCCTTTGGCATCGTTGGTGTCTAGCTTTAAGAATACCTCCCCATCAATAATTGAATCATTGAACGTTTCTAGCTTATCTAATTTCTTTTGAAGAAAATCTAATAATTTTACATCAGCAGTGAAGTGGATGGATTGTACTTGCAGTTTCATAGTTCAAAAGGTTTAAGTTTAATAATTATGATTTTGGATGCGCTTGGTCAAATATTGCTTTTAACTTATCAATACTATTGTGTGTATATACCTGAGTAGCAGCAAGGCTTGTATGACCTAGCAAATCTTTTATGGCATTTAAGTCAGCACCTTTATTTAATAAATGCGTTGCAAATGTATGTCGTAAAACGTGCGGACTTCTTTTATCAACTGTTGTTACTTGATCTAAATATTCACGTACCAATCTGTAAATGAACATCGGGTAAGCTTGCTCCCCATTATTCGTAACGATAAAAAATTCAACATTGTTTCCGATTGATTCAATTTTCTTTTTAGTCAGATAGTCTTTCTGCAGCGCAAGAAATGTATCATGGATTGGAATGATGCGTTCTTTATTTCCTTTCCCCAATACTTTAATTGTTTTTTGAAACACGTTGATGTCCGACGTTTTCAAACCAATAATCTCGGAAAGCCGAATTCCAGTGCCGTACAGCAACTCAAGTACAATTTTATTTCGGGTGCCTTCAAACGTATCCGCAAATTCAATTTGATCTAAAAGTTTAATCATATTGTCTTCTTCTACAAAAACAGGAAGTGACTTTTTAACTTTTAGTGCACGAATCTTTAATGTAGGATCTTTTGTAATTGATTCTTTCTTCATTAAAAAATGATAGAAGGACCGAAGGCACGCAATTTTTCGATTAACCGATTTGGGTTGCATGTCTTGATCTACAAGCATAACAATCCAACTGCGTAGCATCGGATAGGTAGCAAATTCAGGGGTATTAAACTCGTACGTTGTAAGAAGAAATTCTGTTAAATTCGAAAGGTCGTTTCTGTAGGAAACGGTGGTATGTTTGGAATACCTCTTTTCGACAGATAAATATGTTAAAAATTCATTTACCATATTGTTTTACTAGAATTTGTGCTCTAGTAAAACAATATAGATAAAATATGTTAATAAACGAAATTAGTCGTTTGAAGCAGCTTCTTGTAATTTCAGACGGTAAGAAGCTTTGATATTTTGCTTTCTTAAACGCACTGATTTTTTCTCATAGTAAGTACGTGCACGAAGTGCTTTTAAAACACCTGTTTTTTCAAATTTTTTCTTGAAACGCTTTAAAGCTTTATCTATCGGCTCGTTTTCTTTGATGTTGATTACGATCATAACAATTCTTTTATTTAATAAGGACTGCAAATTTACACATTCATTATTAAATAAACAAAGCAGAATGTGAATAATTTTATTTTTACAAAGCCTTGGCAATCACAATTTTCTGTATTTCCGAAGTGCCTTCGCCAATTGTACATAGTTTGGCATCTCTATAAAACTTCTCAACGGGATAATCTTTGGTGTATCCATAGCCTCCAAAAACCTGTACAGCCTCATTTGCTACCTTAACGGCCACTTCTGAGGCATATAATTTGGCCATTGCTGCTTCTCGTGTCATGGGTAGGCCTTTCATTTTCATGTCGGCAGCTCTATATGTTAATAAGCGCGCGGCTTCTATTTCAGTAGCCATGTCTACAATTTTAAACGAAATGCCTTGAAAATTGCCAATTGGCTGATTAAACTGTTGACGCTCTTTCGAATATTGAAGTGCTGCCTCATAGGCTCCTTGTGCAATACCTAAACTTAAAGCAGCGATTGAAATTCTACCACCATCCAATACTTTCATTGCTTGTTTGAAGCCGTCTCCGACATTTCCTAAAAGTTGACTTTTATGTACACGAACATTATCTAATAGTAGTTCGCATGTTTCGGATGCACGCATGCCTAATTTGTTTTCTTTTCGGCCATGGGTAAGGCCTTCAGTGCCTTTTTCAATAATGAATGCTGAAGAAAATCGCTTGTCTGTACTATCCGAATGGCGTGCCAATACCACCACCACATTGGAAGATTTCGCATGTGTGATAAAATTTTTACTTCCACTAATTATCCAATAATCGCCATCTTGTGTAGCTGTTGTTTTCATGTTTCCAGAATCAGAACCTGTATTGGGCTCTGTTAAGGCCCATGCACCGATCCACTTTCCAGTAGCCAATTTGGGCAAATAAGTACTTTTTTGTTCCTCATTTCCAAATGCTAAAATATGTCCGGTACACAACGAGTTGTGGGCTGCCATCGACAAGCCTATTGAGCCACAAACCTTGGATATTTCCTCTAAAGCTGTGATGTATTCAAAATAGCCCATTCCAGCACCACCGTATTGTTCAGGCACTAAAATTCCCAACAAACCAAATTCCCCCATTTTATGAAAAAAGTCCACCGGAAATTCTTGTGCTTCATCCCATTTCATCACATTTGGACGAATGTATTTTTCAGCGACATCTTTCGCCATTTGCGAAATGAGTCTTTGATTATCAGTAAGTTCAAAATCCATAAGACTTGTTGGTTCTAGTTAAAACATTCGTTTTAATATGCTCGATTCCATTCATAACAATTGGTTACTTTATTTTGAAAGTAATCATGAATGAGGATGTCAGGTGTAAAATTTAATAACTCTAAAACACTGTTGTTTTTGCAAAAGAAATGCAATAAATAATTTTTTTCACTTAGCTCTTTTGCGATAATTGCTCGATTGTCCATGCTGTCTTCGAGTACAAAAACTTTAAAAAATTTAGACGGAGCCATAAGTAATGGTGGTTGGTTACACATAATAAATCAATACGAGGAGAATCAAATATTGGTTATATTTTGTGACAATATAAAAGGAATATAAGTCTATATTTTATATCTTGCCAAGTAAATCTTTTTAAAAACAATGAAAATAGTAATCGTAGGTACGGGATACGTTGGTTTGGTAACAGGAACGTGTTTTGCAGAAGTAGGTATCGAAGTAGTTTGTGTTGACATCGATCAAAAGAAAATTGACAATTTAAATAAAGGAATATTGCCAATATACGAACCAGGTTTGGAAGAAATGGTTGAACGCAATGCATCAAAAGGGCGTTTGAAATTTTCGACTAATTTATCCGAAAGTATTATTGGTGCAGAAGTAGCATTTATTGCTGTTGGTACACCGCCAGGTGAAGATGGTAGCGCAGATTTGAAATATGTTTTAGCAGTAGCGTCGGATATTGGAAAGACGATGCAACAAACAACGGTTGTTGTAACGAAAAGTACTGTTCCTGTAGGCACTTCTTTGAAAGTAAAAAAAGCATTGCAAGAAGAATTAAATAAAAGAGCTTCATCTATTACCGCATATGTTTCTTCAAATCCAGAATTCTTAAAAGAAGGTGCTGCGATAGATGATTTCATGAAACCCGATCGTATCGTTGTTGGTGTGGATGCTGCAGAAGCTGAAACTACAATGCGTAAATTATATAAACCCTTTTTATTGAACGGGCATCCAATATTCTTTATGGATATTCCTTCTGCTGAAATGACCAAGTATGCAGCCAATTCGATGCTTGCAACCAAAATTAGTTTCATGAATGATATTGCTAATTTGTGTGAAATCGTTGGTGCAGATGTAAATCTAGTTCGTAAAGGAATTGGATCGGATGCACGTATTGGTAATAAATTTATTTATCCAGGTGTAGGTTATGGTGGATCATGCTTTCCAAAAGATGTAAAGGCGCTTATTAAAACTGCAAAACAACATGGTTACGACATGCGTGTGTTGAGTGCTGTTGAAGATGTAAACGACGATCAAAAATATGTTCTAGTTAACAAAGTTAATAAGTACTATAACAACGATCTGAAAGGAAAGAAATTTGGTGTGTGGGGTTTATCCTTTAAACCTAAAACAGATGATATGCGTGAAGCACCTTCATTGGTTATTATTCCTGAATTGTTGAAAGCAGGTGCTACGGTTATTGCATATGATCCTGTTGCAATGCCTGAGGCTTCGCATACATTAAAAGATACGATAACATATGCACAAGATCCTCTTGAAGCATTAGATGGCATTGATGCCTTATTAATTGTAACGGAATGGTCTGAATTTCGCTCTCCTAATTTTGATGTAGTAAAAAGTAAAATGAAAGGAAAAGCAATCTTTGATGGTAGAAACGTATACGATCCGAAAGAAATGAAAGACCTTGGATTTGATTATTACTGTATTGGACTAAAGAGTGAGTAGCTGTTGTGGTAATTTAAACGACCACTGAAGAAATTACAAAAAACAAATTCCAAACAAGCAGAACGTTTCAAAGAAACTTCTTAGGAATTTTAATTAATAAGTAATGTCATTAATAATATTTCAGAATTCGGACCTGCAACTTCCATCCGTTTGGAATTTGTTTTTTGTTTTTTGGAATTTATTGCAAATACAATAAAAATGAGTAGAAAAAGAGTATTAATCACCGGCGCAGCTGGATTTTTAGGGTCACATTTGTGTGACCGTTTTATCAAAGAAGGTTATCATGTAATTGGTATGGATAATCTTATTACGGGTAATCTTAAAAACATTGAACATTTATTCCCGTTAGAGAATTTTGAGTTTTACAACCACGATGTTTCTAAGTTTGTACACGTTGCTGGTGAACTAGATTATATTTTACACTTTGCTTCACCAGCAAGTCCGATTGATTATTTGAAAATTCCAATCCAAACATTAAAAGTTGGTTCATTGGGCACACATAATTTATTGGGATTGGCACGTGCTAAGAAAGCTCGTATGATTATCGCATCGACATCTGAAGTATATGGTGATCCATTGGTGCATCCACAAACGGAAGACTATTGGGGCAATGTAAACCCAATTGGTCCACGTGGTGTGTATGATGAAGCTAAGCGTTTTCAAGAAGCGATTACGATGGCATACCATACGTATCATGAAGTTGAGACTCGTATCGTACGTATCTTTAATACATACGGACCGCGTATGCGTTTAAATGATGGACGTGTATTGCCTGCATTCATTGGTCAAGCCTTACGTGGCGAAGATTTAACATCTTTTGGAGATGGTACACAAACGCGTTCATTCTGTTATGTGAGCGATTTGGTGGAAGGTATTTATCGTTTGTTGATGAGCGATTATGCGTATCCTGTCAATATTGGAAATCCGGTAGAAATTACCATTAATGAATTCGCACAAGAAATTATTAAGCTTACAGGTTCGAATGTAAAAATTACATTTAAACCATTACCTACTGACGATCCAAAACAACGCAAGCCAGATATTACAAAGGCAAGAGAGATTTTAGGTTGGGAGCCAAAAGTATCTAGAGAAGAAGGTTTGAAAATTACCTATGAATATTTCAAATCGCTTCCAAAAGCTGATTGGGACGTGTTACCGAAAGAATTCAAAAAGAATTAATTTTTAGCATGGCTCAGTTCAAGAGGGAATTCATTGAAAAAAAACAGACCTTGGCCGTAATTGGCCTTGGTTATGTTGGTTTGCCTATCGCATTGGCTTTTGCAAAAAAAATCAAAGTTATAGGCTTTGACATCAATTCAAGTAGAATTGAATTGATGAAAAAAAATGTTGACCCTAGTGGTGAATTAAGTGCGACAGATTTTAATAATAGTGACATTATTTTTACAGATAGTCTTACAGTTTTAAAAGAAGCAACTTTTTATATCGTTACAGTACCAACTCCTATAGATGCTTTTAATCACCCTGATTTAACACCATTGCTTTCAGCAACGAAAACGATTGGTGCTGTCTTAAAAAAAGGAGATTATGTTGTTTATGAGTCCACTGTTTATCCTGGCTGCACAGAGGAAGATTGTATTCCTCTATTAGAAGAATTGTCGGGATTAACACTTGGTAAAGATTTTAAAGTAGGTTATTCGCCTGAGCGTATTAACCCAGGTGATAAAGAACATACACTTTCAAAAATCACAAAAGTGGTTGCAGGTTGTGATGCAGAAAGTTTAGATGCTATAACAGAAGTCTACGAATTGGTTGTTGATGCGGGTATTCATAAAGCACCGTCAATCAAAGTTGCAGAGGCTGCCAAAATAATTGAAAATACACAACGTGATGTTAATATTGCGTTGATGAATGAACTTTCAACCATTTGCGATAAACTCAATATAAATACCTTTGAAGTATTGGAAGCGGCACGTACAAAATGGAATTTTTTACCGTTTACACCAGGGTTAGTTGGCGGCCATTGTATTGGGGTGGATCCGTATTACTTAACGTATAAAGCACGTAAGCTGGGGCTTAATCCAAATGTTATTTTAAGCGGTAGATTGATCAATGATCAGATGCCGATGCATATTGCTAAAAAAATTGTTGCAGATTTAATAAAATCTGGAAAGGATATTTCAAAAGCACGTGTACTTGTATTGGGCGTTACGTTTAAAGAAAACGTTGAAGATATTCGAAACTCAAAAGTTGCCGACTTAATAAAAGAATTGCAAACGTTTAGTTTGAATATTGATGCTGTAGACCCCTATGCATCATTCGTAGAGTTTAAGCATGAATATAATTTAGAATTTACAAATGCGATGTCAAGCGAATACGATGTTGTTATTCTAGCCGTTTCGCATACAGAATATCAATCTAAGAATATTGATTTCTTTGAAAAGTTATTAAAGAAGGATGGTGTTTTTGTAGATATAAAAGGATTGTATAGAAAAGAAAAGCATACAAATCCCTATTGGACATTATAATCTCATGAATTTTAAAAAGACCATATTGATTACGGGTGGAGCTGGTTTTATTGGTTCACATGTTGTGCGGTTGTTTGTAAACAAATATTCCGACTGCTTAATTGTAAACTTAGATAAGCTTACGTACGCGGGTAATCTTGAAAATTTAACAGACATCGAAAAATCTCCGAATTATATTTTTGAAAAAGGAGATATCGCAGATACAGCATATATTCAATCGTTATTTAAAAAATACACATTTGATGGCGTTATTCATTTAGCGGCAGAATCGCATGTAGATCGTTCGATTGTTGCGCCAATGGAATTTGTTGTAACCAATGTTATTGGTACCGTAAATTTATTGAATGCAGCTAAAGATGCATGGAAGGAAACTTCGTTTGAAGGTAAACGTTTTTATCATGTCTCTACAGATGAAGTATATGGCTCGTTGCACGATGGAAGTTTCTTTTTAGAAGATACATCGTACGACCCACAATCGCCATACTCCGCATCCAAAGCTTCTTCAGACCACTTTGTACGTGCCTATCACAACACCTATAAATTGCCCGTTGTTTTAACAAATTGTTCAAACAATTATGGTCCGAATCAATTTCCCGAAAAACTACTACCATTATTTATAAATAACATTCAAAATAATAAAGCATTACCTGTTTATGGTAAAGGCGAAAATATTCGCGATTGGTTGTTTGTGATTGACCATGCACGGGCTATTGATACCGTATATCACGAAGGAGTAACGGGCGAGACCTATAATATTGGCGGACATAACGAGTGGACGAATATTGATTTGATTTGTGTGTTGTGTAAGCAGATGGATGAAAAATTAGGTAGAGCTGCGGGTACAAGTGAGAAATTAATTTCATATGTGACCGATAGAGCAGGTCATGATTTTAGATATGCGATTGACGCTACTAAAATTAAAGACGAACTTGGTTGGGTACCATCGGTAACATTTGAGCAAGGCTTAAGCATAACGATTGATTGGTATTTGGCTAATCAAGAATGGATGGATAAAATCACATCTGGCGCTTATGAGTCCTATTATGCGCAACAATATTTGAACAAATAATTATTTCAATTTTTATATAAAAAGAAATATGAAAGGTATTTTATTAGCCGGCGGTACAGGTTCACGTTTGCACCCATTAACATTGGCAATGAGCAAGCAGATGATGCCTGTATACGACAAGCCGATGATTTATTATCCACTTTCGTGTTTGATGTTAGCTGGTATTAAAGAAATATTAATTATTTCTACACCACAAGACTTACCTAATTTTAAAAAATTATTAGGCGATGGTAGTGCATTGGGATGTAGATTTGAATATGCTGAACAACCAACACCAGATGGTTTAGCACAAGCATTTGTAATTGGCGAAAAATTTATTGGCAACGATAAAGTCGCCTTGATTTTGGGCGACAATATTTTTTACGGTTCGGGCTTAGGTCGTTTGCTGCATTCGCATAACGATCCCGAAGGTGCCGTAATATTTGCCTACCATGTTACAGACCCAGAAAGATACGGCGTTGTAGATTTTGATGATGACATGAATGCATTGTCAATAGAAGAAAAGCCAGAAGTAGCTAAATCGAATTACGCGGTACCGGGTGTTTATTTTTATGATAACAGTGTTATTGAAATAGCTAAAAATCTAAAACCTAGTCCACGCGGCGAACTTGAAATCACCGACGTGAACAAAATATATTTAGAACAAAAGAAGTTAAAAGTTGCCGTATTGAATAGAGGTACTGCATGGTTAGATACCGGTACGTTTGCATCGTTAATGCAAGCAGGCGAATTTGTTCGTGTTATTGAAGAACGTCAAGGATTGAAAGTAGGCTGTATTGAAGAAGTTGCCTACACCATGAAGTTTATCAATAAGGAACAGTTAGAAGCATTGGCAAAACCATTGATGAAAAGCGGTTATGGCCAATATCTATTGGGTTTAACACGCACAAAATAATATTAACTATTCGTATATTTTTCGCATACGATTAATACTTTGGAAGAATCTTGAAGGGTGGTAGCAAATATAAAAATGTTACCACCATCTTTTAAACCCGTTTTTTTACGAATGTTTTCTACCGAATCTGGAAAGTTTCGTGTTTGTATATTTGCTTTCCCACTTGCAACAATCGATTGAACTTCTTTTTTATTGTATCCAATAATATTTTTAATGGTAAAAATTCTCCCTGGGAATTCGCTTACAATTTCATTCGATGTATATAAGTGAGAGGATGCTTGTAGCTTCGAGACTTTGTATTGTTGAGCAACACTGTTAAAGCCACCCGCCTTTAGTATAGAAGGGTTTGGCTCGTATAAAAATGTACCCGGGTCTGTAAGCTCAGCTTTGTGTGTTTGTTCTGCTTCTGCAGTAAACGTTAGTGTTTGAATTGTTTTTTTATAATCGTGTACACAAATAAAATTCAGCTTGCCCACATAATCCTTTTCAAGCAAATACAATACTTCCTTGCATTCATTATCTACACTAACAATATAAATATCTTTTACGCCCAGTAATTGCTTTTGCGCTTCCGTGATATCAAGCATGGGAGACGTTTTGATTAGTAAGTGAGAACTCACACTAAAATACAACTCTTGCAGGTCTGCTATATTGGGTTCACAGTCGCTTAGTTTAAAAACCTTTTGTGTTTCTTTTCTTCTCGCAGGATCTAAATAAATTAAATCTATTTTTTCGGGTAACGTTGTTAAGAGCTCTGCAGAATTTCCAATTAACGTTGAAATATTTTTTTGTCCTAGAATAGAAAAATTGTGCGCTGCAATTTCGCCAAGTTCTTCTTGTTGTTCGATGTAGTAGGCCTTATCGAAAGATTTTGAAAGATAAAATGTATCGACACCAAAGCCTCCGGTTAAATCTACCATGCACGAACCACGAACCAACGATGCTTTGAATAAGCCGGTGCGTTCTGACGAGCACTGTTCCATGCTCAAACGTACGGGAAAGATGATTCCATCTGTATTGGCCCATAATGGTAGTTTATGCGATGCTTTTTGCCAACCTTCTATTTGAGCAGCAATCCATTTGGTATCGATTGAAAATGCAGGCATTTTCAGCATTAAGTCAGCTACAGACATGTTTTTATGTTGTTGAATGAATGATCTTACATCTTTAGATAGAAGCGCGTCGATTGGAACCATATTCAAAGATACTATTAATCAGACAATCATATAGTATCAAAATATAATGTTTCGCCTTTTCGACCTCCGCCACTGCTATTTAGAGCTGTTAGCTGTGAATAATTAAATGGAAGTAAAATATAATGCGATGGCTACTTTGTTATATTTTTTTTAAGCAGTAATTTGTACATATTGAATATAAAATTTCTATTCATCATGAACAAGTGGACAGAACAACACAACAAATTGGTTAAACTATTTCAATTCAAAGACTTCAACGAAGCATTTGAATTTATGAAACAAGTTGCTGCATTGGCAGACCAGATGGATCATCATCCGAATTGGTCGAACAGTTATAACAAGGTTTATTTGGAATTGAACACACACAGTGCTGGTGGTACTGTAACAGAAAAGGATTTCGCATTAGCCAAGGCTATAGATAAAATTATACATGAGTAAATCGGATAATGGGTTTGGGAAATTATATTTAGTGCCAACTCCCATTGGTAATTTGGAAGATATTACTTTAAGAGCCATTCGAATTTTAAAAGAAGTAGATATTGTATTGGCAGAAGATACACGTACAAGTGGCAATTTGTTAAAGCATCTTGATGTTAAGACAAAGCTTCAAGCCTTTCACGCACACAATGAACACAGGGCTTTACAAGGCACAATACAATTATTACAGCAAGGAAAAAATTTAGCTCTTGTTTCGGATGCTGGCACGCCTGGGATTTCGGATCCTGGATTTTTATTGGTGCGTGAGTGTTATGTACATGATATTGCCGTTGAGTGTTTGCCTGGACCTACAGCGTTTGTACCAGCTATTGTTAAGTCGGGCTTACCGAGTGATAAGTTTGTGTTCGAAGGATTTCTGCCACATAAAAAAGGAAGAAAGACACGCATTGAAAAATTGATGCAAGAAGATCGCACCATTATTTTTTATGAGTCGCCGTATCGTTTGGTGAAAACATTGGAGCAGTTGGGTGAGGCATTTGGTGCAGAGCGACAAGCTTCGGTATCCCGCGAATTGACAAAAATGTTTGAAGAAACGCGTAATGGAACGCTAACAGAATTGGCGGCACATTATACCAAACATACTCCTAAAGGCGAAATTGTGCTAATCGTAGCGGGCTTTAACAGCAAGACTGATGCTTTGGGTGAAACAGGTGATGATGAGTCGGGAGAAGAGGGTGAAGTAGAATAGTTGATATTATTTCTTTGGGAAATTTTGCACTACTTCTTCATAGCTGTATTTTTTATTTGGCTTTTCACTACAATCCATAATACCCATTTGATACAGGTGAGCTATTTTCAATGCTTTCTTCAACATTGAATTTTAACTACCTGAAGCGATATTAATTTTGTTGAAATTGTCTTTTTTAAGATTGATGTAAGATTCTGTACTGTTACTATAGGCCTCAGCTCCACCAAACATGGCATTCATTTTTTGATTTTTATCAGAATGTGTAATGGTTATAATTTTGAAGCCTTTAAATGTGTGCCATTTACCTAATTTAATTCCCCAGAATGTATGGTATTCACGATACTTATTGTTATTTAAATCAACCGTTATTCTTTTTTGCATGATGGCTATCGGGAATGTCATAACAAAGAAAATCAACCCTACGACAACACCAGTCATATTGCCCATTACAACTAAATATAATGCGGGGAATGATATTAAGTAACAAATAAATCGTATTGGGGAAAAATCGTATGACTCAAGTCTATTATCAAATAGCTCTATCGGTTCATCGGATACATTTAAATTATTCATATTTTCTATTTGTTTAAATCAATTACAACCGTACACGATTTATTAAATGGAGGAGGATTGGTTCTGTCTGGATGTTGAATATTGATAAGGTAGTAGCGGGCATTTCTATTGATGAAGGTTCCTCCTGTTGTTTCGCTGCCAGAGGGTGCAATGGCTAAGCGTTTTAAATCGTCTACCTTTGGATTTTTAATCGATAAGTCTAAGCAATAAATTTCATTTATAAACATATTATGTTGCAATGCAATTGGTCCAACTCTGCCGCGTGTGTTTGCAATAATATCTTCTTGAATAATTAAATATCGTTTCCCATTTTTCACAACAGAAGTTATTGCATCTGGATTTGAAAAATGTTTGTCCGTTTGTTTAATTCCTGAACCTCCATTTATGAGTACTCGTATGCTGTTGGTAAGAAGGTCGAACTCTAACACACTCCCATAGGGTTGATCTATGACATTGTCTCTAAGATAAGGTAATAAATGTACTGCAGGTTTTCCTTTGTATACATTTTCTATTGTAAAATGATCATAACCCGTAGCCGTGATGTATATTTTTGTTCCTACTTGGGTCATCCATTCCAATCGAATAAAATAACTTGCGCCCATACGTAATGCTACATTTCGTATATCGATGAGTGAATCCATTTCCATGGGTAATGTAATCCAATGACTGGTATCGCTTGCTGTCGCTTCTTTGTAGGCATATAGTTGACCATCTTGAAAATTAAATTTTTCACTCGCTACAAATTTGAAAAATACACTTGGAGCAAAATCATCGGTAAGAAAAACGGTTTTGCCATCGTCCATCACCAATGCACTTTCATGCACAAAGCGCCCCATCTTATAGAGTTTGTGTAAGGCTTGATTTGAGGCAGGGTCTACTTCAACCATCCAACCTGTATTGTTGAATCGTTTTAATCCATTGATATCACTAGTGTCGGTATAGCCTCTTCCATTTTTATATAAAACGGTATTGTTTTCGGGCGTGCCTTCTTCGGCGGTTAATATGGTGTGTTTGTCTTTAATATAGGTTCCGCTACAATTATTGTAGGTACCGCCAACGGTAGTGAAGTCAATATTTTTTATGCTATCCGATACCGACCAGTTGCCAAATTTATAGGAAATGGGAATGATGCTGATGGATCCGCCATCGCCTAATATAGCAGATGAATCATTGCATTCATGTGAAACCGCCAATGTTGCGCATCTATCCGATGTAGTAGGCATTGCCACAATCATATCATGCGATCGTTTGGCTACGCCCCATTTTTGATTGTGGGTACTGTAGACCGAATCTCCTTCACTAAATAGTATGGAATACGATAGCTGTTTGTGAATCATGAGTTTGGTCGTGGTATCCTGAAAAGGAACTTCTCTGAAAAGCGGTTGATGAGCCATGTATGCATGTTGTGCAAATAGTGGCTGTGCAAGTAAAAGTAAAAATGTATAGATCGCAATTTTCATTTGTTAAAACTCTAATTGCAACATTAAAATATCGGATCCTCCTTGGTCGTCATCGCTAACCGCTATTGCAATGTAGGTAGTATCGTTTTCTTTTTCGTAAACCGAAATCGATTCAATTTTTAACAAACGATTTTCAATTGCAGGAATGATTGTAACGTTTGAGATGGTACCTGAAAAACCGTCCGTTAATTTTCCGCGCGTTTTTTCTTCTCCTTCTATGCTTAGGATGCCTAAAGCGCTACCTATTATTGCTCCATCATCTATGGCATTTGAGGTGTTTTCAGCAGCAGCTGTAAAAAATAATTTATTGTCGAAATAATCGGCACCTGAAAAACCAGAACGAAAATTATTAATTAAAGGCAATTCGTTTGGTATAACTGTAGGGAACGGCATACTGTCTGTATGTCCTTGAATAAATTCAATAAACTCGGGTAAGTCAAATCGAAGTGCCGCGTTGTTTTCGCGATTAAATATGTATACATGATTTTCTGTGGTGGCAGCTGCTTCAAAATTTAATACACCGCTTTCGCCTGTCACATCTTCGTTCATTCTTAAAAAGGCATACCACTTTACTAGTGATATGGGCCACACAAGATGTTTACGATTGTAGGGTGTTGGTAATTTTACAAGAAAAGCAACGTCGCGTCGAGGCGATTTAGAACCAGATCCCAAAATTAATAAATGCGGATACCCATTAATGGTGAGTTTGGTGATACATTCAAGGTCGGATTTTTTCTTTTTTAAAATTCTATTGTCTACAAAATCATCCGCTTTTGTTTCGTACAAGGGCACTTTGGCAAGCAATGTTAAATCGTATTTTAACACATATAAAAAACTAGAATCATCGCCAACGATGTAGATGTTACCATTGATGACTTCAACAGCAGATGCGGATGGAATGCTTGTTAGGTGTACGTGCTTTAAAATCGATAGCTTCATAGGCTAAATATATAAAAAAAGCTCCCTTATAATTAAATAAGGGAGCTTTTTTATAAGAATTCGTTCAAATTATTTCTTTACAGAAAACTCCATGTATTCGTTGTTTTGACCAGGGCCAGTTGGACCTGTTTCATCTAAAATAGAAGTTACTTTAATTAGAGCGTAATCATTTCCACCTCTAAGTTTAGCAACATACATATTTCCATTAGCAACATTCAATTGTGTACCTAATTTAGTTCCTAATATATAAGCAGCAGCGATACTAACATCTGTAGCATTTGTATAATCAAATGTAGATGCAAGCTGCACATATAATGTTGAAGACGTACCTGCAAAGAATGCCTTGTCCCAATTAGCAGTTGATGAATCTGAATCAATCATATCCTTACCTGCAGCACTTGCCGAAGCAGCTTTGTTTGTAAGTGTTTGCAAATCAAATGCACCTGAGTTTGGTCCTTTGATGTTGTTCAAACGATGTCCAGCGGTTTCAGTTAATAAACCATATGCTACATATATTTGAGCAGGGCCAACTAATAAACCAGTTGCAGTTCCTGGACCGCCATAATTAGCGATAGATGTAAATGCAAAGTAATATTCGTCCATTACAGCACCTGCATTGTTAGCCGTTAACGTAATCGTTAAATTAAGAGCCGTGTTGTTTCTTTGATCATTCGGAATTTCAAAATAATAGTTGTTATCAGAATCTTGCTTAAATCCTGAACCATTATAAGTAGTATAACTGCCAATAGAGCCTGTTGTCGTTACTTTTTTGTATACATAAATTCTTTTCATGTCAGTAGTTGTTTTTGACACAGCACTTACTTGAATCAATGCACTTCCTTTAGTTCTGTTCACAAATAAAGTATCGTCTTCATTTGTATTTGTATTTTCATTTAATGCAATTGAGCTTTCAGGCGTACCTGTTGCTACTGGTGCTTCGTCATCATTTTTTGAACAAGAGCTAAATATTACCATAGAGCTAATTGCTAAAACAGCAATTGTTGAATACATTTTTTTCATAATCGATATTTAAAATTAAGTGGTTAATGGGTTTATATTAAAGCTATAAACTATTTTTGACAATTTGCGTATATGGTCCGCATTTATTTTTTCATGTTTAAAATGAAATATTCATTATTAAATCCTGCTCCTGTTTTTCCATTTTCCAGTTGCGTATATACAACTTTTATGACTGCGCATGTATTTGCATTTCCTCTAATTCGCATCAAATACACATCACCAATTTTTACAGAATCTGGAGTTTCTGTAAATGGAGTTCCTTGTAGGTAGAAATTTTTAATCTGAGTATCTGTTGCATTTGTATAAGGAAAGTTTGCGGGTGCTTTTACAAATGTAGTACTGTTTAACGCTTTAAATTTCCCTAAAAATAGGGGGCTGTCATCTGTATTTTCAGCTATATCAATAGATGCATCGGGATCTGTTAAATATCGGTAAGTAATATTTTCCATGTCAAATGCAGCGTAGGCATTTAATAGATTCGTTGAAGAGTTGTAAATTTTTATGCCTTTATGTTCTGTTAATTTACCATAAATTACAAAAAACTGCGCTGGTCCTATCACTACACCCGTAGTAGCAGCTGGTCCTACATAATCGTTATCGTCTGTATAAACAAAATAAAA
>JAYTLG010000353.1:0-7234 GCA_043729555.1 Cytophaga sp. | reverse complement strand
TAGTTAAGCAAAACATGCCTCGGATTCTTAAAATCTCAAAAGCATAATTGTTATTTAAGTCTTGTAAAACGGTCAACCCTATTTAGGCATTGACAACTCTGTACTCTGTACTCTGTACTCTGTACTCTGTACTCTGTACTCTGTACTCTGTACTCTGTACTCTGTACTCTGTACTCTCTATCCCGCCCAATTCTCTCGATCCAAGCTTCTATATTGAATGGCTTCGGCCAAGTGTTCGGTTAAGATTGTTTCAGAGCCGGCCAAGTCGGCAATGGTTCTGGATACTTTTAAGATGCGATCGTAGGCACGGGCAGATAAACCCAAACGTTCCATCGCTGTTTTTAATAAGGCATTGCCCGCCGCACCAACTTCACAAATATCTTTCACCATTTGCGAAGGCATCATGGCATTGCAATGTACATCGTCGTAGTTTTTAAAACGTTCAATTTGAATGTCTCTAGCCTTTATCACACGCGCACGAATTTGTTCGCTGGTTTCGGTGCGTGTGTTTGCAACCATTTCATCGAATTTTACAGGTGTTACCTCTACGTGTAAATCAATACGGTCTAATAATGGTCCGCTGATTTTATTTAAATAGCGTTGTACAATTCCGGGCCCGCACACGCATTCTTTTTCGGGGTGATTGTAGTACCCGCATGGGCAGGGGTTCATACTTGCGATGAGCATAAAATTGGCAGGGAAGTCGATGGCAATTTTTGCGCGACTGATTGTTACCGTGCGTTCTTCTAAAGGTTGACGCATAACCTCCAAGACCGCACGTTTAAATTCGGGCAGTTCGTCTAAAAATAATACACCGTTATGTGCCAAGGAAATTTCACCTGGCTGCGGAAAACTTCCGCCACCAACTAGGGCCACGTCGCTAATGGTATGGTGCGGCGAGCGAAACGGTCGACGTGTGATAAGTGCCGTTTTAGCGGCGAGCTTGCCTGCAACCGAATGTATCTTAGTTGTTTCTAATGCTTCGTGTAAGGATAGCGGTGGTAGGATGGATGAGAGGCGTTTCGCTAACATGGTTTTGCCAGCACCCGGCGGACCAATCATGATTACATTGTGGCCACCAGCAGCAGCAATTTCTAAGGCGCGTTTGATGTTTTCTTGTCCTTGTACATGCGCGAAGTCTGCTTCGTAAATCGCAGCTTGTTGAAAAAACTGACTGCGGGTATCGATTGTTAAGGGTTCAATATGTAAGCGATTTTCAAAAAAATCAATGGCCTCCATAATGGTCGAAACGCCAATGACATCCAAATTATTTACAATGGCTGCTTCCTGTTCGTTTTCCTTGGGAAGGATGAATCCCTTAAATCCCTGCTTACGTGCTTCTATGGCAATCGGTAGCGCTCCTTTTATGGGCTTAATTTCGCCGTCTAAGGAGAGTTCGCCCATAATCATGTATTCATCCAGTCGATCGCCTGACATTTGCTCAGACGCCGCTAAAATGCCCAATGCGATTGGGAGATCGTAGGCCGAACCTTCTTTCTTAATATCAGCAGGAGCTAAGTTGACAACCACTTTTTGCCGTGGCATAAAATAACCGTAGTTTTTTAAGGCCGCGTCAACGCGTTGTTCACTTTCTTTGATGGCACTATCGGGTAGGCCAACCATGTAAAATTTGTTTCCTTGGTTTACGACCGTTTCGATCGTTACTGTAAAAGCATTCACGCCGTGAACGGCGCTACCAAAAGTTTTTGCGAGCATAGCTGATTGTTAGAGCATGGATTGCTCAATCAGCAGAATTAGAATGTGAATGATTTTGATGTGAACTTCTTGAACGCGATCCGCGAAGCCTGTATGCGGTACGTTGATGCAAACGTCCGCTAATGGAAGCAATTTGCCACCATCTTTGCCTGTTAATGCAACCACAAACATACCTTTGTTTCGTGCTTCCTTAACAGCTTCTAACACGTTTTCAGAATTGCCAGATGTGCTTATTGCTAATAATACATCGCCTTTGTTTCCTAATGCTTCCAAATAGCGCGAGAAAACAAATTTGTATCCGTAATCATTGGCAACACATGACATGTGACTCGAATCGCTGATAGCAATAGCAGGAAGTGCTTTTCTGTTTTCTCGATAGCGGCCTGTTAATTCTTCTGCAAAATGCATGGCATCGCACGAAGAACCACCGTTGCCACAAGAAATAATTTTGCCACCTTGCTTTAAGCTACCTGCAATTAGCTTTGCTGCTTCAGCGATTGAATTGTGCTTTTTTTCTTGCTCAATAAAATTGCGAAGTACGGCTGATGCTTCTTCCAGTTCAGTCAATATGGTTTGTTCTGTCATTATCTTTTCTTTTTCTGCTGGTTGAAGAAATAATAATACTACAAGTATAAAAAAAAAATGTCAGGTTTCAACCTGACATTTTACTACTTATCTTATGTTAATCAATGATTAGAAGTTATCATCCCAACCATCGTCACCTTCTTCGTCGTCTTCAATATCAAGATCATCGTCAATATCAAGATCGTCGTCGTCCTCTAAATCTTTTGGATCTACTTCTTCGATTTCATCCCAATCTTCAATATCTTCTACTTTATCTTCGTCTTTATCGAAGTCATCATCATCAAAGTCGTCTTCGAAGTCATCATCGCTATCAAGGTCGTCATCATCTTCGTCTGGCGAGCTAGCTTTGGCAGATACATTGTGTAATGCAATACCTTTAATACCTGAAAGCAATTTCTCTAAAGAGATTTTTTCATCGACTAAAGTGTCTGTATGTAGAGCATCTAAAGTTGTTTTCATATTGTAACGATTCTTATTTTTGTCAAAGCTATAAATCGAAAAAGAAATAGTAAAGTGTATTTCAAATTATTTTTTTTAAAAAATGAATAAAGTTCAAAATGCTTGTTTAAGAATTAAATTCAGCTATTACTGTTTTACCACCAACCGTCATTTGGTCTAAGCTAACATTTACTTTCGCATCCAACGGAATGAAGATATCTACACGCGATCCAAATTTTATAAAACCAAATTCTTCTCCTTGTGTAACCGTTGAATCTTTATCAATATACCAAACAATTCTGCGTGCCAATGCGCCTGCAATTTGGCGCATCAATAATTGTTGATTGTTCTTCGTTTCGATTACCGTTGTAGTGCGTTCATTTTCTGTACTAGACTTTGGATGCCATGCAACTAAGAATTTTCCTGGGTGGTATTTGAAAAATTTAACAACACCTGATACTGGGTTGCGATTGCTGTGTACATTGAACGGAGACATGAAGATCGAAATTTGTCTTCTTTTGCCCTGGAAATATTCAGTTTCTATTACTTCTTCAATTACAACTACTTTTCCATCTGCTGGTGCAATAATATGATTCTCATTTATTTCAATTATTCTCGTCGGATTGCGGAAAAATTGCAGAACAACCAAGAAAAGTAAAATGGAAATGATTAATATGATATTTTGCAACAAATCTGCTGTAGGTAAGAAATAGGAAATGCTCAAATTAATAAGGCCTAAAAAAACGATAACGTAAAATAGTGACCTATATCCTTCTTTGTGTATTGTCATGTTCGAATTAATGGTTTATACCAATTGCAAATATAATAAAACAAACGAAAACATATGATACGAGTAAAATAAATGATTTTCGGTTTATTTATTATGGAAGAAGCGTTAGGTATATATAGATGAATGGGGATGCAAAAATCAAAGCATCGAATCGATCAAGGAAGCCTCCGTGACCAGGAAGAAGTGTGCCTGAGTCCTTTACATTTAATGTTCGTTTAATCATCGACTCAACCAAATCGCCTAAACTGCCTGATATAACGACTACTACACAAAGTCCAATCCATTTCGACATAGAAAACAATCCAAAGTTTTGATGTAACAAGTAGGTGACCAATAAGGCGGTTATTAATCCTCCGACAGAGCCTTCCCATGTTTTTTTAGGAGAAATGCGTTCGAATAGTTTATGCTTGCCTAAGAATTTACCTGCAAAATAAGCTCCTGTATCATTCGCCCAAATTAAAAATAGTATCGAAAATATGATTTCGAATTGATACGTACGCGTTTCTACAATATAATAATTCGTAGTATTCCATGGTATTAGCGTAAGTAAACCAAATGGTATTGCAATGTATAAAATACCTAAGGTTGTATACGTTACGCGAACCAATGGTTGTTCATTTTTAGAAAACAATTCTATTAGTAAATAAATCATTAACAGCAGACACGGAAATGCTATCAGAATAGCATTGAACGGCGTGTTGTAGGATTGAAGTACAAAAAAACTAAAGATTAATATGTTCCCAATTACGCCTGCATACATATTACTCGGTATGTCAGATTTCTTTAATAGTTGATGATATTCTACCGTGCTTAATATATTTATACCAAAGAATAACGCTACAAACGTTGAGTAGTTAAACCATATAGCGAAGAGCATAAAGGCCGCGCCTATTATTGCTGTAATGATACGTAGAAGAAGATTACTCATGCGTGTTGTTTTTGTATGTCAATACTTGCGTATCGTATGTTTTTTTTCTGTAGTATAAAATTGTTACACAAGCAATAAAGGATAAAAATACAAATACATATGGTATTTCTTCGCTTGAATCGGGATTGAAATTTGTGTACCCTTTCTTATACGCCATTAATAAGGCAAGAGTTAATGCATTGTTTGTGAAATGCATAAGAATTGGAACCAGTAGGGAACCCGACCAAACATACATATAACCCAAAAGCGCACCTAATAACATGCGTGGAAAGAATCCTAAAAACTGAAAATGTATGAAACTGAAAATGAATGCAGCGATCCAAACCGACAAATGGACATTTTTAGTTTGTTGAATTAATTCGCTTTGAAAAAAACCTCTAAAAATTATTTCTTCGCCAATGGCTGGTATAACGGCAATGGCAACAAAACTTAAAATAATATCTCCTGGAGTGTCAATGTTTACAAAAAGCATGGTTAATTCTTGCGCAAGTTTTTCTGTTTGGCGGATTGAATATTCAAGGCTGCTAAAGGCTTCGGGTAAATGAATGTTTTGATTTAACTCTGCAAGAATGGTGATGGTTGGTAAACTTAATAGCAATGCAGCTATTCCAAAAAAGATACTTTTTTCACTCCATTCAATGCGACTATCTTGAATGAAGGGATTTGCGTTTTCTTGTTTGGTTAATTTCAAATAGAGTAGTGGTGTTAAAATAAAACCGACAATTTTTCCAATCATGTCGCTAAATAAAAATGTCTGAAACAAGCCCGGTATGGATTGAATACTTTCAACACTTCCATAAGCACTTACGGGGTGGTTGCCCAGTATTGGCAATAACATAATTGTTACGGCTTGTCCAACGGTGAAGTAGCCAAACAGTCTTAATAGGGTGCCAATTGATTGAAATACGTGCATTCTCTTTCGTCAAATAGTTTTCTTAGCGATAAAGATGTAAATTTATGGAAAATAATCAGATACCAAGGTGGTAAAAATAGGTAACATTGAATTAGGCGAATTTCCATTATTGTTGGCTCCCATGGAAGATGTGAGCGATCCGCCTTTTCGTGCGCTTTGCAAACAGCAAGGGGCTGATATGATGTACACCGAATTTATTGCTGCGGAAGGCTTGATTCGGGATGCCGCAAAAAGCGTTCACAAACTTGATATATTTGATTATGAACGCCCTATGGGTATTCAGATTTTTGGCGATAAGATTGATGTGATGTGCGATGCGGCTGCTATTGCAGAAGAAGCTGGTCCTGAATTGGTGGATATCAATTTTGGTTGTCCGGTTAAAAAGGTGGCTTGCAAAGGCGCTGGTTCGGGTGCCTTGTTGGATATTCCGAAGATGGTTAAAATGACCGAGGAGATTGTGAAGCGTTGTACCTTACCCGTTACGGTTAAAACCCGTTTGGGCTGGGATCACGATTCCATACACATTGTTGATATTGCAAGACGCTTGCAAGATGTCGGTATTCAGGCTTTGACCATTCACGGACGTACGCGCCAACAGATGTACAAAGGCGAAGCAGATTGGTCGTGGATTGCAAAAGTAAAAGATCATCAAGATATACGCATTCCAATTTTTGGAAACGGTGATATTGATTCACCTGAAAAAGCATTGGAATATAAAAATAGATATGGCGTTGACGGCATCATGATTGGTCGTGCGGCTATTGGCTATCCGTGGATTTTTAAAGAAGTAAAACATTTCTTTGCAACGGGCGAAAAACTTGGTCCGCCGGACATACGCGAACGTGTTGATGTGTGTAAAAGACATCTTGCATTTTCGGTGGAGTGGAAAGGCCCGAAAGAAGGCATCTTCGAAATGCGCATGCACTATACCAATTACTTCCGAGGGATACAAAATTTTAAGCCGTATCGCCAACGCTTGGTAATGGCTGCCAACTACGAAGAGACGATGGCGATCTTGGATGAAGTGGCGGACCAGTTGTCGGAGGTTGAGTTTTAGGCAGCATAGAGTACGTAGTACTGAGTATAAAGTAAAACGTATAAAAGTGGAAGGAGAATTAAATCGCCTTCCGCTTTTTGTTTGAATTAAAAACGATAACCTATATTCATAGTGAGCATGCCTTGAATATTGCCATTATAAAAGCCAGATTTTCCCCATTCATTACCGAAGCTTGCATTTTTTACTTTTGTTGCAAAACCATAAAAAAAAGCTGCCCCTAAATCTAATACGATGCGTTTTTTTACAAATGCTTGATAACCTAGGCCTGCCCCTAAACCAGAGTATTTGTAATAAACATTGCCATTATTTGCAATATTAGGATAGTATTGATGTCTGTAAACAAATCGGTAGGCAGCAGATGTATATAGGCCATTATTTTTGATGGTATTTTTGTCTAAATAGTACCTGATCTGAGCACCTACAAACGCTACTTCGTATTGCAAATCAGATGTTTGTTTCAAATATGGATAAGAGTAATTGCCTAACAAGCTAATACTAAAATCCTTTCCCAAAGCACGCTCGTATTGGGCCGAAAATATGCCTAATACACATAAAGTACTTATTTGTATATTATTGTTATAGTTTTTAGTGGGTGTTGCTGTGCTGTCAGTTACTTGTGCGAAGCCGTTTGTAATATTTATTAGAAGTAATAGAATAATAGAAAGATGTTTCATATAAGTTAAATAGTTTGTTTTTTATTACTTGCAAGTTGTAAAAAAAAAACACTTTTGCTAAACAATTCAAAATTTTATACAAACAAAACCTTTATTTATAATGAATATGCAATCAGCTTTTAAATTTTTATTC
>JAYTLG010000352.1:0-6876 GCA_043729555.1 Cytophaga sp. | reverse complement strand
TTGTTAATGTCTGGATTTACGATTAAACTGCTCTTCTCAAGATTGGCAACAGAATCGTAACGTTCTTTTAAAAAGTGAGCTTTTTCAAATTGCATTTCTTCTGAAGCTCGCACCATTTTTTCTATATAGAATTTTTTTACGGAGCTGAAATTACCTTTTAAAATATTTTTCACTTGCAAAATACTGGCATCGTATTCTTCTTTTTCTTGTTTTCCTTCACAAGGTCCTTTGCAATTGCCAATGTGATATTCTAAACATACTTTAAACTTTCCTGAAGCAATGTTTTTTTGTGATAGAGTTAAATCGCAGGTTCGGATAAAAAAAGTTTTTCGTAGCGATTCTACTAATGAGTTCATGGCACGACCACTTGTGTATGGTCCAAATATATCACCTTGTGATTTATCTATTTTCCTTGTTGTAAAAAGTGTTGGGAAGTCAGTTGAGGCCAGACAAATAAAGGGGTAGGTCTTATCATCCCTCAATAACACGTTATATTTTGGTTTGTTTTCTTTAATCAGATTATTCTCCAGTAGTAAGGCTTCATATTCTGAATTTACCAATGTGTATTCGGCATGGTAAATCTTCTTCACCATGCTGCGTGTTTTTTGATCTAAATTTTTTGAGTTTGAAAAGTAATTAGATACACGCTTTCTTAAGTTTTTAGCTTTGCCTACATAAATCAATTCTTTGTCTATTGAAAAGAATTTATAAATGCCAGGTGTATGCGGCAACTCCTTTAAAAGTTCATGTATAGCATCCTTTTCTAACATAGTTAAGATTTAAAAATCTTGTATTATTTGTTTTTGCATAGGTTTGCGCACTTCACTGGTATCACTAGACGACCCGCCATTTTTAATTTTCTTGCAATCAATTTCAATACTTAACGGTTTGCTTGGAACAGGAAAACGTTCTTTTTTAATTCCTGTTTTAGGGTCGCTATAAACAGCATTCATAAACAAAGCCCATATAGGCATTGCCATACGTGCGCCTTGACCATCGTCCATTCTTCTAAAGTGAATGCTTCGGTCATCTCCGCCTACCCATACACCTGTTGCTAGTTGTGTTGTAATACCTATAAACCAGCCATCAGAATAGTTTTGCGTAGTTCCTGTTTTGCCACCAATTTCAGCACCATTCCAAAGCAATCCATACTTATTCAGGCCCAATGCCGTGCCGCCTTTTTCTTCTGTTGCTCCTTTCAGCATATGAACCATTAGATAAGCCGTTTCTTCACTTAGCGCCTCTTTTCTTTTAGGGATGAATTCCTGTAAGATTGTTCCATGCTTATCTTCTATGTGTGTTATAAATATAGGTTCTGTCCACACACCTTGATTTACAAATGTACTATATGCACCCACCATATCGTATAACGAAACCTCGGACACACCAAGGCACAATGCCGGTACAGCTTCTAGTGGTGTTGTGATGCCCATGCGTTGTGCATAGTTGACAACAGTTTGCGGGCCGACTTTCTTTATTAAATTCGCAGTGATACTATTAATCGAGTTGGCCATAGCTTTTCGAATTGTAAACATTTCACCACTATATGCACCATCACTATTTTGGGGGGTCCATGTTTCATTTTCATCTTCTGTTTTAAATGTCACAGGCAAATCTGGTAATTCATAACAAGGACTATATCCAAGGTCTAAAGCAGCAGTATATACAAAAGGCTTGAAGGTGGAGCCTGGTTGTCTTGTGCCTTGTTTGACGTGATCGTATTGAAAGTGTCTGTGATCAATACCTCCAACCCATGCTTTGATATGCCCTGTGTGAGGATCCATTGACAACAAACCTGCATGAAGGAAATGCTTGTAATAACGTATCGAATCCATCGGACTTAGCATTGTATCAATTTCTCCTTTCCAACTAAAAATGCGCATTGACATTTTCCGATTCATAGCAGCCCACATTTTAACCGTGTCGCCTTCGTATAAATCTTTATACATTGCCCAACGATCTGTTTTTTTTGCTACGCGCTCGATAAAGTTTGGTATTTCTTTATATTCTTCATCGCGCCATGGAGTACGTCCTTGCCAAAAAGAGAAAAATTTCTTCTGAAGATATTTCATATGCTCAGTAACTGCAGATTCTGCATAAGCCTGTATTTTAGAGTCTATTGTTGTGTAAATTTTGATACCATCTTCGTATAGATCTACATTTCGCTCATTGCACCAGCGTAATAAATATCGAGTGATATAACTTCTGAAATAGGTTGCAGAACCTTTATTGTGATTATCTACTGCGTATTTTAAATTAATAGGCTCGTGTGATAATATTTCAAGTTGAGCAGTGCTAATAAATTCGTATTTAGCCAATTGTTCCAAAACAGTGTTTCTTCTAACGAGTGCATTGTCTGGATTGTATATAGGACTGTAGTAGCTTGGTGCTTTTAATAAACCTACAAGCATTGCGGCTTGATTGATTGAAAGGCTGTCTTGCGGGGTACTAAAAAAAGTTTGAGATGCCGTAACGATACCAAATGAGTTGCTTCCAAAATCAACCGTATTTAAGTACATCGTGATGATTTCTTTTTTTGTGTAGGAGCGTTCAATTTGTATGGCAGTTATCCATTCTTTTGTTTTGTTTATTGCGAGTCGAATTTTATTATTAGCCTTGGCTAAGGTGCCTTCATATTTTGCACCTCGCGTTTTAAATAAATTTTTTGATAGCTGCTGAGAAATTGTACTCGAACCTCTTTTATCACCTTTAAGCATATACCAAAGAATAGCAAAGCTCCCTTGCAAATCGATGCCTGAATGTTTTTCAAAACGAACATCTTCTGTAGCTACAAGCGCATTAATCAAATTTTTTGAGATACTATCGTATTGAACATTCGTGCGATTTTCTCTATAATATCTACCAATTAAAACACCGTCTGATGTGTACAGTTCGGAGGATAGATTTGTTTTCGGGTTTTCAAGTGTCTCTAAGTTTGGCATTGGACCAAACCACCCTTTTGTATTAGACGATACCATATGGAACCACATCCAGATAAATGTCGCGCCAATGATTGTGCCAACCCAAAATGATAGTATAAGTGTACGGACAATTTTATGTTTCATGATAAAGTAAAATTCAAGATTTGGATGTATCGATGAAATTATGAATTATGGACTGGTCGTCTCTTCAACAACAGGGGGAGTTAAGACTTCGTTAGTATCGGGAATTGCAGTCTTATTGTTCGTCTCTTCTAGTTTTTTTTGTTGATCAATTGCAGTGGATAGATTTTTAACAAGTGACAATAAAGTGCTCTCCGGAAATGATGTAGGAAATGCATCTATCATAGTTTGAACAACTTCGTTAGGACCGTTTAATTTTATTTTACTAAGAATTTTTATGTAGGTAAGCCTATCAATAATATCGCTGTCAGGGTATTTAGCAATCGTTTCGGATGCTAGAGAGTCTGCATACTCAAAGTTGTTACTTTTATATAATTCATATACATTTTTATAATCTGCTTCAGCAAACTTATTTGCTATTTTTGTGTCTCTATAGTAATTCGGATTTTGAATTAATTTAGAATAGATAGAATTGGGATGCTTGTCAAATAAAATATTTTTATAATAAAGCATGTTTTTCTCATCTTTTTTATCTTTGTAAATTAAGTATAAATTATACAACACTTCAGGTTCATAATCCGTTTTCGGATAGCGCTCCAGCAATTTTTTATATGTTCGAATTGCACGATCTGTTTCATCCAATTTGTGGTTGTAAATATTGGCAACCTGAAACAGCGCATCTTCTATTTTCTTATTCGCTTTCGCTTTTTGTTCATCCGTAAAAGGTATGTCAACCAAATACTTTTGTCTGTCAATTTTAAGAGGAGGGATGTCATTTTTCTCCACTTCTATCACCGCATCTTCGGGAGGTGTGTTGTTTAACGTCGCAGAATCTCCTCTATTGATTGCGTCGTAATCAACAATGGCCTCTTTTCTAGATCGTCTCCAGTGATCTTCAAGTTTTCGTTTCCCCCATTTACGTGTAAAGTCTGCTTGACCATTCTGAACAGCAACTGTATTTGAGAAATACCAGCTTTTCGCATTCGGGTCCGCATTTGCAATTGCTGTAACTTGCTGCTCGCTATTAAGGGCAGCATTTTCTGCATCTTCTTTTTGTTTTTTGAGTGCCAACTGCTGTGCCTTATATTCAGCCTTTTCGTTGGAAATTAAAGTATCAATTAAATTATTAAGTGTTACAGAGTCCATTCTAGATACACGCAGTAAACTATCTTCACGTTGAATTGTATTTAGATGCAATACAAATTCATCCAACACTTTTTCTCGCTTGTATATTAGCGGATATCGTTTGTCTTTTTTATCAAACGTTGTTGCAGTACTATCGTAATATGCTCCAGCATTCACATAATCTTCTAAATCTTCGTAATAAATTTCAGCAAGTTTTAAGAACGTAAACCCTTTTTGATACCCGCCCGATTTTCCGGCATTGGCCGATCGTTTTAAATCAGCAATGGCTTCTGGGAGCTTGTTTTGCTTGTACTCAAACAATGCACGTTCGTAATAAATTTTATCTTTATACTCCTCATTCTTTATATCCTTCAAAAGTTTCGCATAATACTTTTGAAGTTTTTTTACTGATGCAGCGTTGTCTACACTGGTAACTTGGTATAAATTTAACTTGGCAACAAATAGCATTTCATAAGGAGGATTGGATTTGACCACCTTGTGATAATTTTTATACGCTAAAGTATCATTCCCATTTTGTTGGTACAGTTGACCTAAAATAAAATACATGCGTGAGCGAATATCACGCTTTTGTTGTAGCGGAGCAGCCTCTTCAAGAAGTGGAATCATTTTATCATACTCTTCAAACTTCCAATAGTATTCTGCTTTTGTGGTTAAATAGATTGCTTTATTTTTCTCTATAAGTTCTAATTTATCTATATGGTCCGCAACGGTTTTGGCATTGTCGTACTGATTGGCTGCCATATATGCACGCATGAGATAAATCAGTGCTGTGGCTTTATCATCTTCGTCTGTACCATGCGCATTGACATATTTATAAGTATCCATACCCATTTTGTATTCGCCTTTGTACATGCGGCATCTGCCAACTAAGATGTAACTATCATCTACATAGATACTATTTTTGTGCCTACGAATTGGGATGGATGATTTCTTTATAATATCGTCTAATTGTGATTTTAAACCTTTGGTTTTATTGGTATCTATGGGAGGTATTGGATGGAGTATTGTGTTGTAATTATCTTCTCTCGACTCGTAAACACTTACTTCTACAAGTTTCATGCGTTCTCGCGCTAAAAAATACGGATTGTCACGTGCTGTTAGATTGTGATAATTACGTGCTATGAATGAATTACTTTCTTGGCTACAAGAAGTTGACATTACACCCAGAACAAAAAGGAGTAAAAAAACGAAAAATGGGAATGATGATTTTGTTGTATTTGAATTCATTTAATCAAAGATACGTAAAACGTAGAAGTTTTATAAGATACATTAGAACGATTTTGATAAAAATACATTGTGCAGAAAAAACTTCCATCGAAGGTAATTAATTAGTAACTTTGCACGATGAAAAGCGAAGAGAATAGTAAGAAATCATCATTAACTGGATTTTCTAAATATTCTGCAATTGGATTTCAAATGATTGCTACAATATGTGTATTCGGGGCCCTGGGTTGGTGGTTGGACGCACATTTTGAAGTTAAAGGAAAATGGAACACTGTTTTTTTTATGCTTTTCGGAGTAATTGGAAGTATTACAAAGTTTATAATTGACGTTATCAATGATCAAAAAAGAGGAGAACAATAAGATTTTGTCAAGCTTTTGGTTTGGCTACATAATCTTATTAATTCTAACATCCGCAATAGCACTAGCGACTACGTACGTAAAGCCAGAGTTTCTAAGTAATCATTTTTGGACGATACAAGGGTTTTTTGGTGTTATTTCAATCTTGTCGCATATCGTCTCAAATTTAGGCCTAAAAAGCAGGGATGAGTTTCATACTTTTTACTTAGGTTCAATGGCTGTACGCTTTGTTTTCTCTCTGTTTTTCATACTTCTAAGTATGGTTTATTTGTCCGGCAATAAGATAACTTACGTAGCGAATTTTTTTATTCTCTATATTATATATGCTTCATTTGAAATTTATCACTTATTGCGTAACTTGCGCGCCGATTCAAAGAGAAATGGCTAATAAAATCAACAAAATACTACTAATCCTTTTGCTGTCTGTAAATTCGATTGCAGGGTTCGCTTCGTCTACACATACAGTTGAAGAAGAAGAAACAGGACAAGAAACTGAATTCAATGCAGGTGCAATGATTATGCACCACATTGCTGATTCGCATGAATGGCATTTGTTTCACAATGCATCTATCCATGCGGTTATACCACTTCCAGTAATTGTTTATGCTGCAGAAAGAGGTGGTTTATCTATATTTTCTTCTTCACGCTTTGTAAACGAGAGCACCTACGAGGGTTATGGTATAGGTCACGAGCATATATTTGCAGTAGATGCTAATGGAAATGAAGACAAGTCTATTAAAGTGTATGATTTCTCCATTACTAAAAACGTAACTTCATTAATTATAAGTGCAGTATTATTAATTCTGGTATTTACTGCTGTAGCTAGAGGGTATGTTAAGAATAAAGGTAAAGCACCTTCAGGTGTACAATCTTTCTTCGAACCACTTGTTGCTTATGTTCGTGATGAAATTGCATTAAAAATGATTGGTCCCAAATACGAACGTTTCATTCCGTATTTATTGACTATCTTTTTCTTTGTTTGGTTTAACAATTTATTGGGACTAATTCCAGGCGGCGCTAATTTAACAGGTAATATCGCAGTAACCTTGATGTTGGCTATTACTACATTTGTTATTACAACAATTAG
>JAYTLG010000351.1:0-3430 GCA_043729555.1 Cytophaga sp. | reverse complement strand
ACTACACTTTTGGTATTTAGCATAGGCTAAGGCAGCGCGTGTGCGGATGGCTTCGTTGGTTTCCTTGTTTACATATCCTGTAAGAGCATCGTGGATGGTGTAGGCTTCTGGACACATCAGTCCTGTAGTCCAAACAAGTGGATTTACATTGGCTGCTTTTAAATGTGCTGTGAAATACGATTTGCTGTAACAGGCAAGAATAATCACATCGTGTTTCTTCGCATCGGTATTTTGAAAGGTTTCTGTTAAACTGAAATCCATCAGTCCGTCGTGGCCGATGTAAGCCACCAGCTTGGCGTTGCCAGCAATGCCAATGGTTTTGCTATTGATGTGTAAGGTGTCTTTTACATTACCTGCACTGCTTCGTAGAAAAGCTTCGGTACACTGTTTGATGTATTTGCCATTGTAGGCATCTGTCACCAAATAATAATTTTTTGTTGCATGCTTAAAAATAATGCGTTCGAGTAGGAGAGAGTCGATCTTTTGCGTTTTAACTATATTCCATTCTATACTGTTTTTAAAATAGGTACGAATGCCGAAAGCACAACCCCAATATAAATTGTTAAATGCATCTTGTCCGTTGCCAATTTTTTTAGGTACAGGAACAATGCTCTGATATTGATTGTCGCACAGTGCTACAAAAATATGTATCGTTTTATACGTGGTATCAAACTGCGTGATGTTCTTTGTTAGCTCAGGTCTGTTTGTTGCTGTGGGCACATTCGTCTTTTCAATAGTCTGGGCATTGCAGCTCAAAAAAATGTGGGCGAGGAGGAGCGTGAGGATTGTGTTTCGCATCATTTAATGTTTTAAAAGAACGGATTACATTCGCAGCAGCGAACCTTTTTATCTGGCTTCCGTTCGCCGTGGCGAATATGAATTAGAAAGAGCGGGATAAATCAATCAGTTGTTGTGTTTGCTTTTTTGGGTGTTACATGCTGATTGTGATTAATATATAGTTGTGAGCGCCAAGATCGGTTAAACGCATTTATTCAATTTTAAATTTGATACTAACTTCCACCTCAATTTTGATCTTTTCAAATTCAATGTCATATTTATATGCACCATTGTATACACTGCTACTTTCTCTATCTTGTGATTTTCGTATTTGCATGGCTGAGATTCCACTTACTACATATTCTCTATAACTATCGGATATATAAATGGCCGCACCTAATTTTTGGTTAAGAGGTTTCGTCATTGCTTCACCTAGTTTTTTGGCTGTTAATACGGCTTTTGATTTAAGATCAAATTTTAATTCTTCCATTTTTGAATATACGACTTTATCTAAATCTACATTTGATATACCTAAATTTTCCATGTCAAGAATTACCATTCCTGCAGTCTGCGCATTACTCACAACCAAAGAGTATGATTTACTTTTTAATATATCCTGACTTTTTATAAAGTATTTCTTGAAGTTACTTGTCACATCTGATAGAAATAATTGCTTTTCAATATCGATGCCGATTGATTTAAGTTTTTCAATCATTTTGCTTTCCAATTCTTCTACGGATATTTTCCCTTTGGTATCTTTCTCTGTAATTAAAATACTTAGATAAATTTTATCGGGAGTAACGAATGTATCTATGGTTACAACCGTTTCCAGATAAGGTTGATCAA
This sequence comes from Cytophaga sp., assembly GCA_043729555.1. Classification (GTDB taxonomy): domain Bacteria; phylum Bacteroidota; class Bacteroidia; order Cytophagales; family Cytophagaceae; genus Cytophaga. The sequence continues at coordinate 1,807 of JAYTLG010000351.1, read as the reverse complement.
TGAAATTTTTATTCTGCGCAAAAGAAGTAGTTGTAATCAATAGGAAAAATAAATATAATATCTTTTTCATAGTAGTAGAGTTTGATAATTTGTTCAATAGATTTTTTTGACTTATACCTTTTGGGCGTTAATCCATTAAATGTGTTATTACACTTCTGTATATATATATTGGTTAATTGTCAGACTATTAGTATAGATAAACCTAAGAAATAAATAAGATTTCTCGTCTTTTCAAGTATTATATTTTTGTCAATTCATACTTCGACGTGGTTAGTGTTATCCATGCATGAGAATGAGGAGGTTAAGCATTACGGGTTTTATTTTATAATGCAGTCAGAGACTGCCGAATGGTGGACACCAGCCCCCGCTGCGCTCAGAATGTCGCTAGATAGGAATAGTTACGTTTACCTTTTAATATCACCTATTAGGTGACAATTCCTTTTCAGTCCAATTGTTGGCATTCAATAAATCTAATGCCCGTACATATCGTTCTATTGTTACTTCTGGTGAATCATACAATTCGTAAACCGTTATATTATTAGGATTCTGCGTTTCCTGTATAGCCAAATGAAGATTTGTTTTTGCCTCTTCTATGTTGCCCTCATTGTACAACATCCAGGCGTAGGTATAATACTTTTCAGGGAAATTGTATTCTGGTCTAAGCGTGTTTAAATATTTATAGCAGTACATGCGACTTTGATTTGCAAAAACAGTCAAAGAGATTAATCCATTTAAAATTAGAAGGACTAATATTGCACTGGTCATTTTTTGTTTTTCTAAAACAAGCACAATGATAGCTACGATTATAGTTATAGCTGCGAAAATGAATAATGGAAATGTTCCGGGCCAAAACATGATTTTGAAAGTGAAAAATAAACTGCTCGCTCCTGTTGCTACGTAGATTGCTCCTAATGCAACTTTGCGTTTTTGGAATAATAAATAAATTAATAATCCAATAGATAGCATGAGTATCAAAGGGCTGCCAACTACTGTAAACGGTCCTGCAAATGGCCAACGCATTATTGTGAACATGATACCTACGATTAATGGAAACGAAATGCCCATCATTGCAGCTTCCACACGATGTTTTTCATTTATTAACGCTAAAACTATATAAATTAGTCCGCCAATTAAATAACATACAAGTCCGAAAAATAAAAAGATTTCAGCATTCTCAAAAGGTAGAAATGTTTTGCCGGAAAGACCAATAAGTGTAATGGCAAATATAAAAAGCAGTATGTGTTTTAAGACTTTCATTGTAATTTGACTGATAGTACAAATAGATTTAATATATAACAAAAAAAGAATCAGTCGAGAGCAGTTTAATTTTAGTCCCTGCTACGCTAACGCTTTTACTTGGTTTAAGTTCTAGGACCTAAATATCAATTCTTTTCTCCTTAAAAACAACAGCTATTTACAAACGAAACCTCCAAGGGTTTTAAAACCTTGGAGGTGTGCGACGAGAACGTTACTAACAAAAAAAAGACCCACACTTTCCAGCATGGGTCTTTCGTATTTTTATAAGCAAATCTTACTTTTTCGTTCTAGAAAAATCAATTCCTGCTTTTACAAATTTTACAAATATTGGGTGTGGTGTTTCAACCGTACTTTTTAATTCAGGGTGGAACTGGCTACCAATAAAGAACGGATGGTCTCTCAATTCTACAATTTCAACCAATTGCGTTTCAGGATTGATACCTGTTGCCAACATACCTTCTTTTTCGTATTGCTTCAGGTATTTGTTGTTGAACTCGTAACGGTGACGGTGGCGTTCTGTTATTTTTGATTTGCCATAAATGCTGTATGC
>JAYTLG010000350.1:0-3192 GCA_043729555.1 Cytophaga sp. | reverse complement strand
AACCGGGCGTTGGTATCAAGCCTTTATTCGTAAAGGCTTTTCTAAAGGGAAGAATTTTATATCGGTATCTCAACAAACACAAATTGAATTACATCAATATCATATTGGAACAGGCATCAAACTTTCAGAAGTTGTATATAATGGCTTAAATCAAAAAATTGATTGTTTGGACCAAGCAGTTGCTCAAGCACAAATTGAATTGTATACAAAAAATAAATTTCCCAATGGGTATATTTTACACATTGGAGGGAACCAATGGTATAAAAACCGAAAAGGAGTTGTTGAATTATACAGTGCATGGCGGGCAACTTATGGCAAGGAGATAGATTTGTTGTTAGTGGGGCAAGAACCAGATGAAGAGCTGATAGAAGTAATTGAAAAGTCGCCCTTTAAAAAATCGATACACCTAGCAGTTAATATGCCCAATGAATACATAAATGCCGTATATAGCGGAGCAAAATTACTTCTTTTCCCTTCCTTAGCGGAAGGTTTTGGTTGGCCAATTGCAGAAGCTATGGCATCGGGAGTTTCTGTGCTCACTACGGGAGATGCACCCATGACCGAAGTGGGTGGCAACATTGCTTATTACATAAAACGCATGCCCTATAATAATTTTGAAAAACAAAATTGGATAAAAGAGTCTTTAGTTCAATTGCAATATGTTTTAACGGTACCAAATGACATGCACAAACAGCGAATTCAAGATGGTCTTTTGTTCGTAGATAAATTTTCAGCTCAAAATAGTCTGGAAGCAATTGAATTGTTTTATCGGAAAATTAAACAATAATTAAAAATATCATATCGAATATTTTTAATTGAATAAAACATAATATTAATCAAGATTGTTAGATTAAATTTATGTGTATGTTTATTGGAAAATTGAATCAACGCATTCCAATAAAATATAATAGCAACTGATTTAAGTGAACGTGTTACGTTAATGTGCACTACAGATTTTCTTCAGAAATGAATTGTTATTGTAAAATTTATTTCTGTATAAAGTGCTATTATTTAAAAAACGAATAGTAATCAACTTTTGTATATTTTCAACCGGTGTTTTTTTTAAAATCAATTGTACAATTATGTGTGGAATAGCAGGAGTGGTAGGGGTAGAAGATATAATTGGCAAGCCTATTATACAATCAATGTCAGATGCATTGATTCATCGTGGGCCAGATGCAGGCGCAATATTTTCTGATGATGGCATTGCCTTAGGGCATCGTAGGCTGTCAATTATAGATTTGTCAGTATTGGGCAATCAACCGTATTGGGATGTCTCCAAGCGCTATGTACTGGTATTTAATGGAGAGATTTATAATTACCAGGAAGTGCGTGCTACCCTTGATTATCCATGGCAAAGCAATTCGGATACGGAAGTGTTGTTGGCTGCATTTATAACATATGGAGAACGTTGCGTAGATCATTTTAATGGTATGTTTGCGTTTGCAATTTGGGATACGAAAACCGAAAAACTTTTTATAGCACGCGACCGATTGGGGGTAAAGCCCATGTATTATGCCTTGGTAGATAATACCTTGGTGTTTGCTTCAGAATTGAGAAGTATAATGGCTTCGGGTTTGGTAGCACGCAAGTTGAATGAAGATTCAATTTATGATTACCTTTCTTTTCTCGCGGTACGTACACCTTATACCTTAGTTAAAGGGATCTTTCAATTGCCACCAGCAACAACAGGTTGGTTTGAAGCAGGTGCATTAACATTGAACACGTATTGGAATTTGGTGCCTGAAACAATAGATAAAACAATTGCAGATGCATCGTATACAGATGTTGTTGCAAAAGTTAAAGACTTGTTTGAGAAAAGTGTAGCAAGCCGCATGGTTGCAGACGTACCAGTAGCTGCTTTTTTATCGGGGGGGATAGATTCGTCTGCCATCGTAGGTGCCATGCGCAAGCATACAGACAAGCCCATTCGTACATTTTCAATAGGCTTTGAGGAAAAACAGTTTGATGAGAGCAAGTATGCACAACTGATTGCAGATAAAAATAAAACAGAGCACCATAATTTCATATTAACACCTACACGGCTACTGCAAGAGTTGCCAAATTATTTTAAGCAAATGGATTCGCCTCGCATTGATGGGGTAAATGTATATATGGTATCGCAGTTTGTATCCAGCACGGGTACAAAAGTAGCTATGTCAGGTTTGGGTGGCGACGAACTTTTTGCTGGGTATACAGGTTTTGTTAGGTGGAAGAAATTATCTAAGATTTCAGCCCTGTTTCAAAACAGGTTTACTTCTATGATATTTAATATAATGTTTAAACTTAAACCAAACAGAACCTTAGCAAAATTGGCAGACTATTGTTCAGATACGACGAGAGGTCTGGCAGCATTTTATAGTAACAATCGAAGAGTATTTTTGCAAAAAGAAATGCAACGTATTTTGACGAATAAAAAAATAAGAGGCCATGAATTATATAAAATTGAGGATTTAAAACAGGCTAAAAAGTTGGATGCCTATGCGCAATATAGTGTTGCTGAACTGAAAGGATACACCTTAGACGTATTGTTAAATGATACTGATTTGATGAGTATGGCATGGGGCTTGGAATTACGAGAACCGTTTTTTGATTACAATTTCGTATCCTATGTGTTGCAGGTAAAAGACTCCTTTAAGCTTGACGGTAAAACGCCTAAAAAATTATTGGTAGATGCACTAAAAGATTATTTGCCCGATGAAATTGTGTATAGACCTAAAATGGGTTTTTCATTCCCTTGGGAGAAGTGGTTACGTGGTGAATTAAAAAACTTTTGTGAAAAATCAATTCACAGATTGGCAAAACGTGACGAATTTGATGGCGCTGCTCTAATTTCATTATGGGAACAATTTTTGAAAGGTAATAATGAAATAATGTGGATGCATATTTGGTCTTTGGTGGTATTGGATCAATGGATTGAAGAAAATGAGTTTTAACTCACAGTTTTGTACAACAAAATCAGTAACTACCAATACAACTTATGAATGTAGTTTTGAATATTAAAATATAATTTAAAAGTGTATATTGAGGACTAGAAGCACAGAATTACTTTACTGTGTATTTGGTAATACAAATTCATGAGAATAACACTTATTATCCCATCCTTTTACCCTGCTGTTGTTTATGGAGGGCCTATCTTCTCTACATTAAATACATGTAAAGCAATTGCGCTTAAAGAACCAAATATTCAAG
>JAYTLG010000349.1:0-4152 GCA_043729555.1 Cytophaga sp. | reverse complement strand
GACCCTGGAAAATTTATTATGAAACCGGCAGAATGAATTTGGAAGGATCGTTTGTAATGGGCGAAGAAACGGGCTTATGGAAAGAATATCACACCAATGCCAAGATTTCTTCTGAAGGTGTTTATGTGAATGGTTTGGAAGAAGGGAAATGGAAAAATTATTGGAGCAATGGGTTGATTATGTCCGAAGAAGAATACAGCAAAGGTCGTTTGATGTATGTAAGTGATATAACGTCCATGCGTGGTTCGAAGTTAAGTAAGGGTTCGTTTAAAGATGGCAATGGTATTTTGAAAAGTTATCATTCGAACGATAAGCTTGCAGCCGAAGGTAATTTTAAGGGTGGCTTGCCCGATGGTAAGTGGAAATATTATCACAATAATGGTTTCTTGTCTGGTGATGGAGAGTACGTGGAAGGCTTGCGACAAGGGCACTGGCGGTTTTATACAACCGCAGGTTTGCTTGAAGCCGAAGGTGAATATATAGATGATGAAATTGTAGGTACCTGGAAATATTATGAGGATGGAAAACTTGTCCGTACTGAAAATACAGATTTAGACGAAGAGGAAGAGACAAAATGAAATTGAACTATACATTCCTCATGCTAATGTTATCGCCTGTCTGTGCATTGTTTGCACAGACAGGCGATACTGTTGTAGAATATTATAGCGAAAGGAAAGTAAAATCTATTGGAGTGCTCGTTGATAATCAACGTGAAGGCACGTGGACCTTTTATTATCCGAAAGGGAAGGTGTCTGCAATTGAACAATATAAAAAAGGACAGTTAGACGGTATTGCCTTGTATTACGATACGTTGTCGTACTTGGTATCCAAAGAGCAATGGAAGCAAGGTTTAGAGCAAGATAGTGCTTGGTTTTATTATCCGAATGGGCAATTAAAACGCACAGGCGTTTATTATTATGGCATGTACAAAGGTGTTTGGTATAGTTATTATGAAAACGGAAAAGTAAGTTATTTTGGTGCTTATGTAAATGGCCAACTCAATGGCGAATGGAAATTTTATTCCGAAAAAGGAATTCTTACAGAAGTTTATACCTATGTGGATGGTGAGCGTAAAGGGCCAGCGTCTGTTTATACCTCTAAAGGTAGATTAGAAGCTACAGGTATGATGGACAAGAATCTGCCCGTCGGCTCTTGGGATTTTTATAATAAAAAAGGAAAAGTGAAAAAAGTGGTGGTGTATTAAAATTGTGTCACCCACATTTTTTTCTGTTACTTTTTATAAATGGCATTTAATTTCAATCTGCCTAGCTCTTCAAATGAATTGACATTTGCTACTTTGATTAAATACCAACCATCTTCAAATAATTTATAAATTTTTACTTTGCTTGGATATACATAGTCATAATAATCAAATTCGTTTTCTGGATCTTCGGTAAGTTTTTTAGGAATTTCGAATGCATAGTATTCTGCACCAGTAACTTTTTTTATAACTCCGTTTGCATTATCAGTACCATCCTCTAAATCAATTGCCTTTTTGCTATAAACAATTAAATCGTAGTGCTTATTGGCACTACACTGAGCCATAATAAAGGGTTTGGTGGAATCGGAAACAGTTACTCCTTGTATTCCGCCAAGCCACATTTCTAAAGAGTCGCAATCAGCCAAAAAATTGAAATCAATTTTTGATAGTTTCGTTTCAATGTTTTCTGTTGCGCCTGTTTTGATTGTTGTGTCTTGAATTTCAAGATTCGATGATGCAGAAGTTTTTTCGTCAGATTGTTCACACCCGACTATAAAATACATTCCGAATAAGATTATGCCTATTTTTTTTATCATCACTACTTCAATTTTGCTGTATGTGTATCACCCAATATATACGTTTTGGGTTTGATTAAAAATGGGATAACACCTACCGCAACCATACCTGCGCCCAAGCCAATATAGGCTCCTGAAGATCCATCCTCGCCGGCATAACCACTTGAGTTTGCTATCGTCGATGCACCCGCTACCATGAACAAGCCTCCCAAAATGCGACTTACATTGTGCAGTGGTGTTGCTTTTTGAAAACTGTATATCTCATTTAATTTTACTTCTCTCACGGGTGAGCTTTCATCTTCGTCTGGTAAGAAAAAAACCAAGGTTGAATCTGTTATGTTTTGTATTTTTACTTTTTCATAATCAGTATCTTCAACACCTTTGTAACGGATTTTTTTACCGATAGCAAACGTTTTTGTTTTTCCTGTTTTATTATCGGTTAGTTCTAATGTCTTTTGAGCAAAGGATGCCATGCTTGCACAGCTAAAAAGTAGCATCAAAAGGATCGATAGTTGTTTCATAAATTTTGTCTAGAAAAGTGGTTCGTTTCACAAAGTACACATTCTTTCAATGAGTTTCAATAATATACTTTTTAAACGAATCATTGAGTGTATTTTATAACTCTAATTCGATTTACTGAATTTTATTCGCTGAATTGCTTCGTATAGATGCTTTTGTAAATACCTTCTTGATGTATCAATTCGTTATGCGTACCCTGTTGTGCAATTTCTCCATCTTCCAACACAATGATGGTGTCGGCAAGTTTTACTGAAGATACACGGTGTGATATGATGATGGTGCTGCGGTTGCCCAATACGGTTTTAAGATTGGTTAAAATGGTATCTTCTGTTTTGGTATCTACTGCCGATAAACAATCGTCGAGTATAAACAAACGTGGATTGCGTATGAATGCACGCGCTAAGGATAAACGTTGTTTTTGTCCGCCCGATAAGGTAATGCCTCGTTCACCCAATAGCGTATCTAAGCCCATCGGAAATTCTTGAATCGAAGTATATAAATCGGCAAATTTTGCCGCTGCAATAATCTGTTCTTCCGTAACATTATCAAAGCCAAACGCGATGTTGTTTCGAATGCTATCCGAAAATAAAAACACATCCTGTGGTACAAAGCCAATCTGACTTCTTAAATATTGCAAGTTGTATTCTTTAATGGAAATGCCATCGATGGCAATCGCTCCGCTACTGGCGTCGTATAAGCGACAAAGCAAAGCCGCAATGGTCGATTTGCCCGAACCTGTATTGCCAATAATACCAAGGGTTTGTCCGGCTTGTATGTTGAAGTTTATATTTTTTGTAGCTTCAATCCCCGTGTCTGGATACGTAAAGGATACATTCGAAAATTCAATCGTACCTTGTATGTCGTTTGTTAATTCTTTTCCTTTTGTTAAGGTGTTTTTTTCCTGTAAAAATTGATTGATGCGCTTTTGAGAAACTTCAGCACGTTTTATCATTACGGTTATCCAACCCAATGAAGTTACTGGCCAAGCAAGTTTATTTAAATAGAAAATAAACTCGGCAATATTACCTGTTGTAATTCCTTCATTGGCGATGGCCTTGGATCCGCCAATCCATACAATGAAAATAATAGAAGCACCGATCAAAGAAACCATTAAGGGGAAAAATAAGGCATTGATTTGTGCCAAACGTATCGACTTTTGTTTGTAGGCAGTACTTTGTGTATCGAACTGATCGGCCATCGATGATTCTCTGCCAAACGATTTTACAACACGAATGCCCGAGAACGTTTCTTGTACCAACGACGACAGGTTAGACATGCTGCGTTGTATTTCTTCGGAGTGTTTGGTGATAACATTTTGAACCGTGTAAATACTGATTACTAAAAAAGGCAGTGGAATTAGTGTGTACAGCGTTAGTTCGGTACTTACCGAAAGCATAATGGGAATGGTAACGATAAAGATGGCAAAGAGGTTGATGCCATACATCATCGCAGGGCCTAGGTAATTGCGCACTTGATTTACATCTTCCGAAATGCGATTCATGATATCGCCGGTGTTGTTGCGTTTGTAAAAACTTACCGGCAATTGCTGGTAATGTTCATAAATTTCATTTTTTAAATCGTATTCGATACGACGAGAAATACCAATGATAATTTTACGTTGAAAGTACAAGAAGACGCCACTGCAGATGGTTAAACTAAGTATTTGAAGCACTAAATAGGTGATATTTAAGGCAAATTGGTCGTGTAGAGATTCTTTCTCTACTCCAACAGCCGTTTTTAATTGCGGCAATGCTTGTTCCAAATAATCAATCGTTTCTCTAATTACCGGCCCCTGATAACTTCCAAAGAAGTTGTTCAAAAACACAAATAAAATCCCCAAAAGGAGGTGATAGCGGT
>JAYTLG010000348.1:0-6798 GCA_043729555.1 Cytophaga sp. | reverse complement strand
ATAGTTTGCTTGTATGGTTTGATGCCCACTGTTGTGGGGACGTGGCGCAATTTCATTCACTAAAATTTCACCATCCTTCGTTAAAAATAATTCAACAGCAAGAATGCCAACCAATCCAATATCATTGATTACACCTCTCGCAATTTTTTCAGCTTTCTTATGCAATTCTTCTGAGATTGCTGCAGGTGCAAATAAAAATTCAACCAAATTTTGTGTTGGGTGGAAAACCATTTCAACAGTAGGGAACGCGGTAATTTGTCCGTCTGCATTGCGTGCAACAATTACACTCAATTCTTTTTCAAAATCTATTTTCTTTTCAAGCAAGCTTGGTTTGTCAAAACCTTTTGAAATATCTTCTTTTGTATTGATAACTTGAACACCTTTTCCGTCGTAGCCCTCTTTGCCTAGCTTATGGACAGCAGGCAAAAAATTAAGGTGTTTTTCAATATCTTCTTTTTTGTCTGTAAGTACAAAGGCTGCCGTTGGAATATTATTCTTGATATAAAATTCTTTTTGAATGCGTTTATCCTGAATCATTTCAATAATTTCAGGTTGCGGATACACTTTTGTGCCTTCTTTTTGAAGCTTCTTTAAAGCTTCAACATTTACGTTTTCAATTTCAATGGTTATCAAATCCATACCCTTACCAAAGTGATAAACAGTATCGAAATCTGTTAACGAACCTGTTGTAAAGGAAGTGCCCCAATTTTTGCAGGGGGCATCTTTGTCTGGATCTAATACATGAATTTCAAGATTATAATCTACAGCCGCTTGTAATAACATACGTCCAAGCTGACCGCCACCTAGCATTCCAATTTTGTAGTCTGAATAAAAGTGTTCCATTTTTATCTTTAAGAATAACCATAAAGATACGGAAGTCTGAAGTTTAAAGTGTAACGTTTAAAGTGTAATGTGCGAAAAAATGCGAGATTCTTGTGTTTCAGTCAAAATACTCGATTACAAAAAAACAAACGTTCCACGGGTTTGAAAATCCGTGGAACGCTAAAATTCGCTTCAATGTTTCTAGTTTGCTAGCAAATTGCACCTAGCAACTATTTAATAAACGCAGAAGCCCAGCACCAAGGACTTGGTTGCTGGGCTTCTAGACTAACCAGATTAAAAAATTAACCGTATTTTAAATTTCGTTTAATTAGAATGCGTAGATAGCAGCCATCCCAATTGTTGGTTGAACGTTTGTAGTTTTAGCGTCGCCACCAGGATTTTTTGTAAACCCTTTAGATGTTCCAGCTAAATCATCGTTTACATCTGCAACATCTATTCTAAATTCAGGCTTTAAGTTGAAGTGTCCATCCATAAATTTCATGTCGCCTGTCAAGGTAAATGCATTCATAGAAACTCCTTGACCAATAGCACCAGAAATAAATCTTACTGCATCTTTATCATTGAAATGCTCTGCACGTAAGCCCAAGCCAAAGAAGTCGCTAAATCTATAGTCAGCATACAAGGCTACACCACCCCAAGTAGCTTTTGATAACCCGTCTTCTAAATCTGTTGGGTCTAGTTTAAGATTGTTGCCAAAACCATACGCGGCATTTAAGCCCAATTTAAATACATCACTTAATTGATATGAAGTTGTTAAGTCAAATAAATGAGATACTGTATTAGCAGTTGTTGTTGTTGGGGCGTTAGGATTACCTATTGTAGGGAATGACCAACCGTTCTTTTCATTACCACCGATGTAGTTTACATAAATATTAAAATCTTCTTTTGGCGAAATAAAGACTTGTGCAATTGCAGACTTAGTCCCGTTAAAGTCTAACATTGCATCCCAACCGTTTACAACCCCAGCCATAATACCAAAGTTTTCAGAAATTTCATACGAAGCTTTTAAGCCTGTGTGGTAGAATGGACCATTACCAAATAGATAAGAAAGAGAATAGTTGTAATTTAACGGAGCGTCAATCAATTCGTAGCCTACGTGTGTGCCAAATTGACCAACAGTAACATTCAACTTGTCTGTAAACATATATGAAAAATACGCCTGTTTAATCATTAAATCATTTGCACCTGCTACGTTACCAAAGTTACCTAACAAAGAGTTTGGGCCATAAGTAAGGTCAACTACTGCTTCAGATTTGTCCGTTGTATACGCAAACTTTGTTTGTACCAAACCTAGAGAGAACTGATTGTTTTTAACATCAAAAATACGTCCTACGTTTTCAATTCCATCTGTAGTAGATGTTGGACCTTGATATAAACCAACTTCAGGTGTTGGATTGTTTAAGTTATATTGATAGTAAACATCCACATAGCCAGAAACAGTTAATTTTCCGCTTTTTGTTGTGTCTTCATTAACTCCTGCTTGCGTGGTTAATGCCGCAAGCAATAAAGAAGCTAATGTAAGTAGTCTAAATTTCATCATGGTTTTAATTCGTTTAGTTAGTAATAATTTGATAAAAGGGTAAATTATTTTAGAGCGATGTGATACATAAGAATATTCATATCGTTCATGATGTAAACATAAGTTAAATTATAATTCCGCGCAAATCCTACTTCTAAGTTAAATCTAATATTTATGTCATATTATCACTAAAAATGCCATAAATATTAGATTAATACAATGTATTAAAAATTAAATCAAATATTTATAAGAGCAGCAAACTTAGAATAATACTATTTTATAAAAATAAAAAAGAGGCAAATATAGGTATTTTGCAATTTTCTACGTGTTTTTCGGTATTGTGATTCATTTTAGACCTTATATTATTCATATTTGTACCTTTTTTATATAAGTACGTCAAAAAATAAACTACTTTTTATAAAAAAAAGTAGTTTTCAATAAAAATAGGTTAAAAAATGAACCAATAAATTGAATTTTTATATTTTTTAGTCCAAAATGGCCCATAAACAAAAAAGCCTACCTAGAAATTAGGCAGGCTTTCATATAATTATGACAAGCGGATATACTACTAGCGTCTATAATAAGGATACACCCGTCATCTCTTTTGGCTTTGAAACACCCATCAATTCTAAAATTGTAGGGGCTAGATCTCCTAATTTCCCGTCCTTAATAGGTTTGCTATACGCCTTATCTATTAATATACATGGAACAAGGTTTGTTGTATGTGCAGTATTTGGTGAGCCATCTTCATTAATCATGAAGTCTGCGTTACCGTGGTCGGCAATAACAATTGCCGTGTAGCCATTCTCCAATGCTGTTGTGATAACAGCTTCTGCGCAGGCATCAACAACTTCACAGGCTTTAACCGCAGCTTCAAATACACCCGTATGGCCTACCATATCTGGATTTGCAAAATTCAAGCAAATAAAGTCTGGGTCTTTGCTTTTCAATTCAACGATGATCTTCTCTTTAATTTCATTCGCACTCATTTCTGGTGCCAAGTCATATGTAGCTACTTTCGGAGAAGCAGCCATTAATCTTTTTTCGCCGTTAAATTCTTTTTCACGTCCACCAGAGAAGAAGAAGGTTACGTGCGGATATTTCTCCGTTTCGGCAATACGTATTTGCTTTTTGCCAGCACCTTCCAATACTTCACCCAATGTGTTTGAAAGATTGTCTTTATCAAAAATGACTTTTACATTATTAAATGTGTCGTCATAATTCGTCATTGTTACATAATAAAGATCTTGCTTGAACATGTTTTGTTCGTGAAAGTCTTTTTGCGTTAATGCTACAGTAATTTCACGGCCGCGATCGGTACGGAAGTTGAAACAAATTACAACATCACCTTTTTCTATTGTAGCTAATGGCTTATCGTTTGCATCCACCATTACTACTGGCTTAATAAACTCATCCGTTACGCCGGCAGCATAAGATTCTTCTATTGCCTTCAATGCGTCTGTTGCATGTGTGCCATCACCATGGACCATTACATCATACGCCAACTTCACACGCTCCCAACGATTGTCGCGATCCATTGCAAAATAACGACCAATCAATGAAGCAATTTTACCAGTAGTTTTCGCCATCGAATCTTGCAATTCTTTCAAAAAACCGAAGCCGCTCTTAGGGTCACAATCTCTACCATCTGTAAACGCATGTACAAATACGTCTTTCAAACCATACTGATGTGCGATTGAACAAAGTCCTTTTACATGGTTTACATGCGAGTGAACACCGCCGTCTGAAACCAAGCCAATAAAATGAACTTTCTTATTATTTGCTTTCGCATAACCAAATGCTTCTTTAATAGCAGGTTCTTCTGCTAAAGAATTATCTTGTACCGCTAAATTAATTTTTACCAAGTCTTGATATACAACTCTTCCTGCGCCAATATTCATGTGCCCAACTTCCGAGTTTCCCATTTGCCCTTCAGGCAAACCTACCGCCAAACCAGATGCTTCTAATTTGCTGTGTGGATAGTTTACAAATAAAGAATCAACGAATGGTGTTTTAGCTGCTGCAATAGCAGAAACCTTTGGATTTGTACCTAAACCCCAACCGTCAAGAATCATTAATATTACTTTCTTATTCATTTTATTAAATCTTTTGTTCTATAATTCAGTCTTAAAATTAGAAATAAAAAATCGTAGAATTTGTAATTCGTGTCTAAACTTTACGGATTGCCAAAGCGTACATGTGAAAACCAAGCAACGTGTTTGAAGCCTATATTAATAGGGTCGAATCAAATTGGGTTTTTAATGCTAAAAATATAGTTGCCTAAAAATATGTATGTTATGTTTGAAACTGAAAAAATATCGGCCAATTATGCTTTCTGGCACTATTTTGGCTCTAATTGGGTTTATATGAATAACTTTAGATTTCTAAATTTTCTATTCTTGGCGTTTTCGCTTATTGCCATCATTCAACCAAATGATGTTCAAGCACAAACGCCTCAGGCTATTCCTGATATTATCGAAAACATTCGTGTTACTATAAAAACAGCAAACTCAAAAGAGCTTACTGCATTTATGGGCGATATGGTAGAAATTCAACTTCCAGATCAAGACCGAAACAATTATAGTAAAACACAAGCAGAGTTTGTAATGCGTGATTTCATGAAAAAATATCCGCCCACAAACTTTACCTATATACATAAGGTTTTAGACAAAGAAGATTTCAAATTTACAATTGGAGAATACGCTTATACAGGTGGTGCTATGCGTGTTACAATGGTTTTAAAGCCTGTGAATGGTAAGTTTTTAATTGATTCGATAATAATTGAGCGTAAGTAATTTCATGTAGTTTAAGTTTATATAGTATATTTTCGCATCAAGTCCCCCGATACCTGTCGGGGGACTTTTTGTTTCTAGCAACGTTGTTTAAATACACAAAGAATACCTAAACATCATTTCTTTTCCGTTTTAATCGATTAATTTTGTTTATGCAATACAGATATATAACTCCTGAATCGATACATCAATTTATTGACAATGCTTTGCTTGAAGATGTTGGCGACGGAGATCATACTTCTTTAGCTTCCATACCAGCCAGTACACAAGGCAAAGCGCAATTAATCCTCAAGGATGACGGCATATTAGCAGGTATCGAAATTGCAACTTACATCTTTGAGCGTGTAGACGCATCCCTAAAACTGGTGGTCAATATGAAAGATGGCGACGCGTTTAAGCATGGCCAAATAGCTTTAACGGTTTCTGGTTCTGTGCACTCCATACTTATTGCAGAACGTCTTGTATTAAACACCATGCAACGCATGAGTGGCATTGCGAGTTATACCCATTCGCTACAATCCTTGATAGCACATACAAAAGCGAAAGTCTTGGATACACGAAAAACCACCCCCAATTTCAGAATGTTAGAAAAATGGGCCGTACTAATAGGCGGAGGTCTGAACCACCGATACGGCCTGTTTGATATGATATTGCTTAAAGATAATCATGTTGATTATTCGGGTGGTATTAAACAAGCGCTTAAAAACTGTAAAGCTTATTTAACAGAATCGAAGCGTGATTTGAAAATCGAAATCGAAACAAGAACTATTTCAGAGGTTAAAGAAGCAATAAACGAGGGCGGAGCATTTCGTATCATGCTTGATAATATGAGTCCTGCTTTAATGAAAGAAGCGGTGCAGCTTATAGGCAATACTGCCGAAACCGAGGCATCTGGCGGTATTAATGAAAAAACAATTGTAGCTGTTGCGGAGTCTGGAGTTGATTATATTTCAATTGGGTCGCTAAGTCACAGCTATACAAGTAAAGACATGAGTCTTAAAGCATTCTAAATTATTGCCACATTCCAACTAATTTCTAGATTAGCAAAATGATTTTTTTGCTTACCTTGCAGCTGTTTGAAATTCGTAACACATTACATTAATATATAGTATTCATGATTGTTAAAACTAAAAAATACCAATTAGCGCCTAAAGAATTTATCAAAGCTGGACTGTGGTCAATTGCAAAAGAGCAATGGTGGTATGTTGCATTTCCAATTTTATTTGGTTGTATTGGATTTCTGTTGCCGGACGAAAAATGGTGGTTTATCATTCCAGCAATACTTGCAATTGTATTATACACCCTGTTTTGGTATATCCAGTTTTTGGGTGCTACCCAAATGGAGCAAGGTAAAATGATGTTTGAAAAAATGAGCTATGAAATTGATAGCCGTCAATTATTAATTAAATTAAATGAAAAGCAAGGCAGCCCTGTAAAATGGGACATGTTTAAAAAAGTATACAAACGCAAAAATGACTATTTGTTTGTAATGGGCAGAGGTCAATTTCTTTTGTTGCCATACAAAATATTTTTATCTGAAAACGATTTGCGATTTGTTGATTCAATCTTAAATAGAAAAGAATTGATTCAAAAATAAATACTACTATTAATTAATAATAAACAGAAAGGGCTTCGCATATACGA
>JAYTLG010000347.1:0-19721 GCA_043729555.1 Cytophaga sp. | reverse complement strand
GAAAGGTCCAAGCGATTAAACGACTTGATTTGTTGCCTTGTCCCATAGGTATGGTACGAATATCAAAGGGTGCCAACAACTCTAATTGCGCGTAGAATTTTTCAAGATTGGCTTGCTTTGAAACCAAGGTCGAAAACCACAAACACGAAGTAGCAAACTTTTTACTTTCACGAATCATGTTCCGAACGAAATTTAATTCTCCGCCTTCGCACCACAATTCGTTTTTTTGTCCGCCGAAATTCAAATCGACTTTCGTGATTTTTTCGTTTTTTAGATTGCTTAATTTACGTATCGTTCCTTCAGCGGCCGCTTCAGCAGACACATGAAAGGGAGGATTGCAAATGGTTAAATCAAATTTTTCACGTTCAGCAATAACACCGAAAAATATATCTTCTGAATGGTTTTGCAAACGTAGCGTGACATTATCTTTAAGTACCGCATTGGACTCAACAATATGTTTAGCAGAAGATATTGAAATCGGATCAATATCCGAACCAACAAAACTCCAACCATATTCTTTCACACCAACAATCGGGTATACACAATTAGCTCCTACCCCAATATCTAGACAACGTACGTGATTGCCTTTGGGTATTGTCCCTTTAAAACTTGTACCTAATAACTCCGCAACGTGATGGATGTAATCTGCACGACCAGGTATCGGCGGACATAAATAGCCCTCCGGAATACTCCATTCTGTGATGTCGTAATAATGCTTTAACAAGGCATTGTTCAAACAGGTAACGGCAGCAGGATTAAAAAAATCGATGGATTCATCGCCGTAAATATTTGTTGTTACATACTCAGCCAATTCGGGAAGAGAAGAAATCAATAAAGGGAAGTCATAACGCTCACGATGTTTATTATTTGGATGCATCTGAAATTTCGTTGTCGGATGTTCTTTTTTTTCTTTCTTCTCTTTCTTCTTTTTATCGGACATGGCAACAGCAGGATAATCAGTGTGTGTGTATATGTGCTTAAATAGCGGCACAACTACGTAAAGATACCTAAAAATTCACAATTGATTCCTGTTTTGGTGGCATGGTGGATTTGTGTGCAACCATAGTCGTCAACCTAAGACTGTTAGCAACTCACCATGACCTGTGTGCCACAACCCATGGTGCTAACAGCAAAGGTGATCAGTATGTGCGACAGAGGCCGAAGTGAGGGTTTTAAATTAGTCGTCGGACCACTGTACAACTCAAACTAGCAGATTAATTTTAGAAACAAAAAAACCGCTCCCATTATTTCTAACGAGAACGGCTCCAACAATTAACAAAAATCTATAAAGCGGCGACTAATTCTTTCCACTCTGTCAATTCAGGTTTTCCTGGCTTGCGTAAGCCGAAAAACTGAACAACTAATTCACGGTCTTTATTGAAACATTCGATCGACGTAACTTCGCCATCATCTGTTGGTTTTTTAACCACCCACGTATCGGTAATTTCATCCATATTTAAATGCATGTTGAAATTAGGGTCTAAAATATTCAACCAATTATCCATTACACGTACCGTTTTGATTACGTCTTGATGAATTTGAATATTACCTTTGCTTCCAACAAACACCATTATCGGTAAGGCATCAGTTGCAGCCTGTTCAAGCAATCTAACTAAGTTCGATTTTTCCGATTTACGCGTAAACGTACCTTCCGTAATTTCAAGTGCACGCATGCGATTTAGTTTATATTTGCGTAATAGGATGAAGAAATCATGTGTATCTTTTAAAGCAGCCCAATCAGCGGTAAATGCAGCATTGTCAATATTTTCAACAAACGTTGGAGCTACCTCTGGCGTAACCTCAAGCACGGTCGACTGTTTGGCAGCACGATACGTATCAACGATTTTTTGATACGCTTCCGGATTACCACCTTCCTCCAATAAATAAACTTTTGTTACAGCAACACCAGCAGCATCAAAGAACTGAATATTTTTCATTGAACCGTGTGCAGTTTTCACTTCGCTTGCAAATCCAAATTTCCAGAAATTGAAAAATGCACGTGCTTCGATTGAACCAATCAATGTACCTACTTTGTGCGCTTCACCCTGAATATTTATTTTTTCAAATTCCCCTTTATGCTCCAACACACAACCATCGTTGCGTGTCAACGACATAACACGTTTCAATGAAGGAAGTTCGTTATATAATTCTGTAAAATCACCTTCTAATTTAATGGTACCAGCACCAACTTCTGTAGCTAACAATTCAGCTTCGCTTACACCAATTGCTTTAGCTGCATCGCGTATACGTTTTTTAGGAAATTCAATTTTGAACTGATTCCAGCGCTCTGTTAATGTTAATTGAGTTATTGTTGTCATTGCTTTTTTTGTTAATTGTTTGATTTATTATTATTGAATTTGAATTGGGTATTATAAGTAATTGCTCAGAAATGGGATCTTCTATTAAATGTACATCTAAGCCATACACCTCTTTGATACGTTCTTGCGTGAATACTTCTGTCGATGTTCCATAAGCTGCAATTGAACCTTTATGCAACAACAAGACTTTATCTGCGAACTGCGAAATCAAATTCAAATCGGGCAAAACAGCAATAACACAGAAACCAGCCTTTGCCATTTCTTTCGCTGTTTGCAATACAATTTGTTGATGGTATAAATCCAAACTCGAAATGGGTTCATCCAAGAATAAATATTTTGTAGTTGTCTGTTGACTATTATCGATCGACCAAATTTGAGCCAATACACGAGCAAGCTGCACACGTTGTTGTTCGCCGCCCGACAAGGTTGCATATACACGTCCTTGTAAATGACAAATATCTAAAGTTGTAAGAACTGCTTGAACAATATCACAATCTTCTTGATTGGCATATTCATTGAAATATGGATAACGCCCCATCAACACTATTTCTTCAACCTGAAAGGGCAAGCCCGAAGCATAAGACTGGGAAAGCACAGCTCGAGTTTTAGCAAGTGATTTTGCTTCTTGCATATACACCTCGACGCCATTCATCAACACAGAGCCTGAATCTAATATCGTCTTTTCAGTTAAGGCGCGCAGCAGGGTTGACTTACCTGCTCCATTCGGTCCAGCGATGACAAGTAACTCCCCTACCCGCGCCTGAAAAGAAATTGCATTCAATAGTTTTTTTGAACCAATAGATAAGGATATGTTGATAGCCTCTAACATTATATAAATTGACTTTCTTTTTTATGTTTCAGTAAAATCCAAACAAACACCGGCGTTCCAATTAAAGCTGTAATCACCCCTATTGGCAATTCGGCTGGCGCCACAATTACACGTGCCAACAAATCCGAACCAGTTAACAACAAAGCGCCTGCTAAGGATGAACCAATTAGAATGTATCGTTGATTGAATCCGCCCATCATACGTAACACATGCGGAACAACCAAACCCACAAAACCAATGATACCAGCAACCGCAACTGCCGAACCGACAGCCATGGTAGACAAAACGATGATTTGAATTTTCAACCGATCGACAGAGACACCCAAATAGGATGCTTCTTTTTCTCCAAGCGTTAAGGTGTTTAACGATTTAGACAATCGAGGTAAAAAAACAATTGGTATAAGTACAAAGGGCAATATCGTCATCACCGTATTCCAACTTGCACCACCCAAACTTCCTAAAGACCAAAAGGTAATGTTACGAAGTTCCGCATCTGTTGCATAATAGGTGATTAAGCCTGTTAGCGCGCCACACAATGCATTAATAGCAATACCGCCCAACAACATACTTGTTACATTCGTTTTTCCATTCGTTCGAGATAGATTGAAAACAATAATGGATGTAATGCAAGCACCAATAAATGTTGCAATGTTCAAGGTATAGTAACCAATGATTCCTTCTACATAGTGATAATATGGAGTAGCCGAAAATGTCGACAAGAATACAATCATCAAGACAGCACTTAAGGAAGCCCCCGCAGAAATCCCAATAAGACCTGGGCGGCTAATGGATTACGGAACAATCCTTGCAAGGCAGCACCCGACAAGGCAAGCGCAGCACCAATGAACAAGCCCAATACCACACGCGGAAAACGAATAATCCAAAACACGTTGTATTGTCCTTCGTCAAATAGGGCGAGATCCGTCATTCCAACTTTATGTAGAATGATAGATATAACTTGTAGAGGCGAAATATACAAAGCACCATTCCCTGCTGAAAGTATTATAAATACAATCAGCAGCACAGAAAGTAGAATAAGTATAAGACGTTGTTTGGAAGTAATTTTCATGAACGATTACTGTAATTTAGAAGCCAACTCTGCCATTGCTTTTCCTAAACGAAGACCAAATCCTGTTAACAATTGACCGTCCATCGATATAACTTTTTTATTTTTACCAGCATTGGTTTGACTGATGCCTTGTACTTTT
Source organism: Cytophaga sp. (assembly GCA_043729555.1). GTDB lineage: Bacteria > Bacteroidota > Bacteroidia > Cytophagales > Cytophagaceae > Cytophaga. The sequence goes on along the minus strand of JAYTLG010000347.1, from coordinate 15,366 downwards.
AACAAACCATCCACACCACCAATACTTTCCAAACCACTATCAAATAATAAGATTACATCTGGATTGGCTGCAACCAATGCCTCTGCTGTTAATGGTTTAAAATCAACAAATGTAGTAACAGCATTTGCACCACCAGCCAGTTGAATAATTTTATCAACCGATGTACCCGTACCAGAAACCATCATACTACCAGCACCACGAGCGTAAATAAACAACACTTTCTTTTTAACAGCAGGCTTTTTAACAAGCGCAATATCTTTATCGAGTTGCGCAATTAGTGCCGCCGCCTTAGCAGGCTGTTTTAAATAATTTCCAACCTCAGTGATTAGTTTTTTTGTTCCTTCAACGGATAAATCTTGTTTAAATAAATTCGTTTTAATATTAGCCGCAGACAATTGCTCAATTAAAGCAGGTTTTAAATCGTTCTCCATTCCAACAACCAAGTTGGGCAATAATGCAACAATTCCTTCTGAAGAAACAGAACGGTTGTGGCCAATCTTCGCTACTTTATCTAAGGAGGCAGGATAAGTACTTGTAACATCTACGCCTACCAAGGAACTTTCCAAACCCAAACCACAAACAATTTCGCTCATTGTTCCATTTACCGAAACAATCTTGAAGGCGGATTGATTTGAAACCTTGTGTGACGAAAATATCAACGACAACAGTACGAGCAAGAAAGGTGTCAACATAACAAACACTTTTCTAAACCCTTTATTTTTAATTGAGAAATAATGCATAACGTTCATATAATTTTAATTTAAAATTTGCTTGTTGAAGCAGTGACTGGACTTCACGCATTTCAACTTTAGTAAAGGAATAAAACAACGTATTCCATTCTGTTCGTATATGAATGCGATTTTATTTTGGAAAATCTTGAAAGTAGCCTTCAAATAGTAACGCAGAAATATTCTTTTCAAACTTTTCGAAATATACTTTTGTCATAGATTGTGTTATGTTTTTAAATGCAAACACAATTTTGTCTTCACAACCCGTACAAGTATACATTTTACCATGTTTGGTTTCGCAAAGTATTTTCATCGAACAAAACTCACTCATTTATCCTTGAATACTTTCGTTAAATAATAATTTATTCCCAAACGGATCAGTCACTTCCATTGTCAAGGCATTCCAGGGTGCATGCTGGATGGCAGGTTTGTAAAATGCATATTCTTTTGAAAGAAGTTCTTTATGAAATTCTTTTAGAAATGAAAATTCTATAAACACTTTAGCACCAGGACTGCAATCTTCGTGATGCTCGGTTAAATGTAATTTAACCGAGTCACTCGAAATTTGTATGTACTTCTGCATACCGAGTTCATGTTGATGCTCCCAGTCTATATTAAATTCCAACCAATTAATATAGAAGTCCATCGCCTTCTGATAATCAAAAATGCGTAATATGGGTATTGCAAAGTGCTTCATATTTCGGCTAACTTATTGTACAATCAACTTCTGCTGATACAACACGCCATTCGATTCCAACACAACGATATAAATTCCTTGCGCCAGATTCAAATTAGTTACCTGCATATTTGATTCAGTAATTATTGATCTATATACATTATTACCGATCAAATCCATAACAGTCACGGTTCCATTATCAATGACTGAACCAATTGTAAAATTAGATTGAGTTGCAGATATTGGATTTGGATAGATCGATATTGTTTTAGCATGCGACGTAAGCACTCCTGTTGGAGTAGAAGGTTCTTCAACATTTTCTGAAAGGGTATATCTGAACGTATAATACTTTGCAATGCCTGTGTAAGGAGCACCTGTAGTTGGCACATCATCTGGCGCACCTTGGTAGTAATTTAATAGTTGAAGTTTTACATATCTTCCATTTGCCAATTGAACAAGAATCATTTTATCAGCAATCGGTATAATTGTGTGCGGTCCGGCATAAGTTGCGCCTGGATAATAATTATACCAACTTCCTGATCCGCTTACTATATTCATTGAATATCCTATTGTTGGTGCATCAACTACATCTTCATACGTCGATGTTACATATTGCGCTGCAACTGTACTTGGACCTTTTTCCCCACCGTTGAAAATGATTGTTGTTCCGCTAAATGCAATATCCCAATTTGCTGTAGCTGAATCAGAAACAGCAACTTCTGCTCCTGTCGTGAAATTAAAGAAGGAAAATTTATTAGTTCCTTTATTGGCTGCAAAATCGAACGTCACCTGCATATCATTAAATGCGCTCGTCTCATCAGAGATCGTATATTTAAACGAATAATATTTGCCAATGCCCGTATACGTTGCGCCTGTAGTTGGCACATCAGTTGGAGCACCTTGATAGTAATTCAAAAGTTGCAGTTTTACATATCTACCATTTGCCAATTGAACAACAACAATTTTATCTGCTATTGGTATAATTGTATGTGGGCCTGCATAGGTTGCACCTGAATAATAATTATACCAGCTACCTGCACCACTCAGAATAGTTAATGTATAAGCCAAAGTAGGTGCCGTAGTAATTTCAGAAAATGTAGAAGGCATAACATACTGTGCAGCTACCGTACTTGGACCTTTTGTTCCACCATTGAAAATAATAGTTGTTCCACTAAATCCAATATCCCAGTTTGCCGTTGCAGAATCAGTAACAGCTACTTCTTCACCTGAAGTAAAACTGAAGAAGGTGTATTTTCCTGTTCCTTTATTTGCAGCAACATCTGAAGTTGTATACGTATTGTTAAACGTTTGTGCATGCGATGCATATACTGACAATAAAATTAATAAGAGCGTGTGTAGTTGTTTTTTCATGGAAATATATTGTTCGTATTAAATAATGCTTAATTTAAAATTGGGTGAAAATTGATTTAAAATGTGCGAGTACCATCTCCTTGATAACGGTATCTAAATGTGTAATATCTCGAAGGGTGTGTATTTAATGGACTTACAGGGGCGTTTAAATAATAACTAATAATTTCAATTTTAGCGTAGGCATTATTATTTGTTTTCACAATAAGTATACGACCAGGTATAGCAGAAATAACATGTGTAGAAGAATTATAATTATACCAACCATTTCCCGAACCAGTCGAAATCGCATACAATCCTGTTGCATCTTTTAAGTAACCAAGTTCAGGAGCAGTTGTTAGCGTTTCAAATAAACCCGTATACATTTGCATACCAACCGTTCCTGGGCCACTTGTACCGCTGTTTGCTATAATTGTTGTTGCATTAAAAGCAATATCCCAATTCGTAGTTGCCGAATCGGATGCAGGAACAATTGTATTGTTTTGCAAATTAAAAAATGTAAAATGACCTCTTCCACCCGATACTAAATTGGCAGCTAAATTATTCACTACACGAACTTGAGTTGTACTAGCAGGAGCAGGTGCATCCTCTTTCTTCGGTTTATCACAAGAAAAAATAAAGAGTGTGCCGCAGGTAATTAATATATAGGAGTAAAATCTCATAACTATTTTTTTATTTTTTAAACATTTTTATTTGAATAGAAGTATAAAATAACCTCCCGGGAATAGTGGTTATATAAGTTGGGTTGGTGTAGTTGAATACATTATCGACACCAAATTGAATATCTATTTTTCTTTTTATGGTTTTGCCTAAGGAAACATTCGCTAGCCAATACCCTTTTACATATTCGTTACGTGCATCCAATATTAAATTTCCATTGACGTCACCAAAACCATATTCACCTCTGTAAATAGCACGAATAGAGGCATTACACCCAGTTTTTTTGTGCATATAAAACAGTTTGGCATTCGCCATATTTTTTGAACGATTAAATAATCCACCGTATTGATTTTCTTTAACCATTGAAGTAACAAGTGTTTCAGGGTCGCGAGCAAAATATTTACCGTCTTCAATATCGTTCAACACTTCTTTATTTTTTGCAATTAAATATTGATACCCTGCACTAAGTGTTATTAAAGGATGCACTTTATACGAAACATTTGTTTCAATTCCTTGAGTGAATACTTGTGAAATATTGTAATACGTATAAACCGATTGTCCATTTGTTTTCATTGCAATCGCTGATGTTTCAATCATATTGCTTACATCATTTCTAAATAGATTGAATTGCTAATTGATTTTTTTAGTAGCCTCCATTGTAAAACCCATATTAAATGAAATAGATCGTTCAGCTGTGATCGGTTTCAAAGTATTGGGATCAATAAATGTTTGTGCGATCAATCCTTGCTGTGTCAACGTGTTGTATTGTGCCAAGACTTCCTCCGATCCAAATAAACTGTAGCCTGCAACAGGGTTCGTGAAATTCAGATACAACTGGCGAAAGTCTGGGGCTTTAAACCCTGTGCCCACCGAAACCCTAAACGTTACTTTTTTTGTGGCAACATATTTAATGGCAAGTTTCGGACTCAATTGATTGCCGTATACGCTGTGCCAATCAAATCTAAATCCACCAACGATGTTTAAGCGCGCAATCGGATGCCAATCGTGTTGGAAATAATAAAACGTACTATGAAAACGATGCTTCGTTGTATAACGCGTAGAGTTAACCGATTCAAGACTTACACCCGCACCTAGTATCGTTTCATTTTTTTTATTCCAAGTATGATAATACAACAACTCGGGTCGAGTGAACGATTGATTAAAATAGCTATCATCATACAAACTTTGATCGGCTGTATTGGTTAGCTTTGCTTTTGTATGGTAATAGGTTGAATACACTTTTAATTGCAATCGTTTTTTTTCATTAATAGAATAGAACACTTGCGGCAGTATACTCCAATCGTATTGATGACCTTCTTGCTGCAACCTATAATCGACACTATTTTCAGAGAATGTAGTTATGCTATTTTGTTTTTCATAAAAACCGCGTGCTGTGATTGAAATCTTTAAGCGTGCATTAAAGGTGTAATTTATTTTTTGCTGAAGTGTATAATTGTGAAAGGGCGCTACTGTTTTATCTTCTGATATGGGTTGCAAATCGTAGCCATTCGTACTGTATCTATTCACAAATGTCATCAGTTGCAATCGCTTGGTAGTTAGAAAAGCATCTGCTGATATATCTGCGGTATTGTAGGTACCATATCGTGTTCGCGCTTGAAGCCCTGCCTTTTCAGTTGGCATCTTGGTAATAATATTAATAACACCTGCGAGTGCTTCACTCCCGTACAAACTCGACGATGCACCTTTAATAATTTCAATCTGTTTGATGTTTCCAACCGTAACACGAGATAAATCAAGGGTTCCAGCCGTTCGTCCAATCAAAGGAGAACCGTCCACCATAATCAAGGTATACTCTGGACTAAAGCCTTGCAGTTGCACACCCGTACCATGGTCGCTTACAATAGCCAAACCTGTTTGTTCTTGCAACACTTCATTCAAGCGCATCGAACCCATTTGTTTAATTTGAGTTTCGGTAATCAGTGTTACAGGAATGGGCGAATCATCTAAATTTTTTTCTGTCTGCGTTGCCGTAATCACAATTTCACTTGATTCAGTCTTTTGCTCTTGTGTATATATCACAACATCCAAAAGCTGTTGTGCTTTCAACTCAATGTTTTTTTCAACCGTAACATAATTGATATGCGCAAAAACGAGCGTGTAATTGCCGGGTGCAACATTATGAATACAAAATGCACCGATTTCATCCGTAACAGTTCCCATGGATGTATTTTTTAAATACACGGTAGCATACTCAACCGCAACAGAACTATCTGCGAAAATCCTACCTTTAACAATTGCCTTTTGAGCAAAAGTTGAAATGGAAAGCAGGATAATTCCCAATAAGATCGAATGTGTGCGTAGTGCTTTGATAATTTTATTATTTAGATTAATTCTAAACAATACAAATGTACAGGCTTAAGTCGGAGGGTACAATACTATAAAAAGTGGTTTTTTTGATACTAAAAAAGTAGTAGAGCGATACGCAAAAAATGGTATCAACTTAAGACTTCGGAACAATATTATTATCTAATGACCACAAAATCAATTCGGTAGTTTTTTTAACATGCGCTTTTTTCATAATATTTCGGCGGTGGGTCGCAACGGTCTTTTCGCTGATATAGAGTAAATCGCCGATTTGCTCATTTGATCTTCCCTTACAGATATAGCGAAGAATTTCTAGCTCCCTGTCCGAAAAAGTACCGTTTGACTGTTCGTTATTCAAAAAGCCCTTCAATAATATCTGCGTTATTTCGCTCACATAATATTCTTTATTATTAAATACCTGATGTACAGCATGAAGCAATTCAACTTGCGTAACATTTTTGCGCAAAAAACCTGTAACACCCGCTCGAACCGCCATTACAAGAGGTAATTCGCAGTCACAATCTGAAATAATAAGAAATTTTACATTGGGATTAATTTCTTTCAAATTTTGGATTAATTCCCGAACAGGTTGCTGACATAGGTTTAGTTCAAATAGCAATATGTCTGGCTGCAAATCTTTAATAGAATCGACCAACCCAGCTAAATCGTTTGATTCGCCAACAATTTCAATGTCCTTATCTTGCTTCAAAGACCTCTTAACACCCTCTCTAATAAGGTAATAATCGTCTACTATGTATACTTTTATCTTGCTCATATTTATTTAGAATAAATCTAAACAGTTGCAAGGTAACGTTTAAAAATGAAAAACCTTCTACTATTTAGATTAATTCTAAACAATAAAAGGTTTTATTCTGCATCAAATCTGAACCGGTATTTAAAAACGATTGCTGAGCTTCGTAATCGTAACAGGTTTTTCAGCTTCAAACGTAGGAGTCGCACGAGCGATTTCGATCTTAACTTTTCGGCCTTTAATTTTTTCTTCTTTCACCAACTTAATTACCGAATCTACTTTGTTACGTTTTACGGCAGCGTAGGCAAATTCATCTTTCACTTCAATCAAACCAAGTTCGTCTTTCTCTAACAATCCTTTTTTAGATAAAAAACCTACGATATCAATTTTATTGATTTTGTCTTTTTTACCTGCGCTGATAAATAGCGTTTCAAACTCTGGCAACAACGGTTTAATTTTCTGATCCGATAATTTTAAGATGTCTGGTTTTGAAGTAATGTAATCTGGCAACAACACATCCTTGTGCAACAACATGTACGCTGTGCCGGTAGATCCCATACGCGCTGTACGACCATTGCGGTGCGTAAAGGCATCGATTTTATGTGGCATTTGATAATGCACCACATGTTTCACATCTGGAATATCCAAACCACGGGATGCAAGATCGGTTGTTACCAATACATTCGTGCTTCCGTTTCTAAATTTCGTTAATGTACTTTCTCTGTAACGCTGCTCTAAACCACCGTGGAAATTATTATTTATAATTCCATTATCGGTTAAGTAGGTACATACATTTTCAACTTCGTCGCGTTGGTTGCAAAATACAATCACCGACTCGTTTCCAATTTGACATACCAAACGCAATAAGGTTTCAAATTTATCTTTTGAATCTGAAAGAACCGTTTTGACAGATAATCCACTTGCTTGTCCTGTGATGTAATTCAAGGTAACAGGAGCCTGCATCCCTGTAAAATCAGGTATCTTGATGGATTGTGTCGCTGATGTTAATATACGTTTTTTAACACCTGTCAACTTACCAATGATGATTGCCATGTCTTCTTGAAAACCCATTTCAAGCGATTTGTCAAATTCATCTAGCACCAATGTTTTAACATCTTCTAGATTGATATTTTTACGATTGATGTGATCCACAATTCTACCAGGTGTACCAATCAACAAGGCGGGAGATTGCGCCAAGTTATTTTCTTCTACATCCATCGGGTGACCGCCATAACAACACGTCACTTTAAATCCTGTTTTCAAACTTTTAAAAACAGATTCAATTTGCAAAGCCAATTCTCTCGAAGGCACTAAAACCAATGCTTGTATAGCAGGTGCCGTAACCGAAAGTTTCTCAAAAACAGGCAATAAAAAACCCAATGTTTTTCCTGAACCAGTTGGCGAAAGCAAGATTACATCGCTAGACTTTGCATTAGCAGCAAGCGAATCTTCTTGCATATCATTTAAAGATTCGATAGATACGTTTTTGAGCAATTGCTCAATGGTTGGTTTGTCTGGCATAGTAGTAGTTTCTTAATTCAATTCTTCTGTTTTAAAATTCCAAATAACAAAAAACAAATTCCAAACAGAGGAAAGTTGCACTAGTTATTTGAACAGATTATTTTGTTTACTTTATTATATTGAAAACTCTCTATCTTGGAGTACTATCGACCAAAATAGAGAGCGTGGATTCTTCCGTTTGAAATTTGTTTTTTGTTATTTGGAATTTAAATAATTTGAAAAATTATTTAACGATCTCGCCAAACAAATCAAACTCCGCAGCATCGTTGATTTTTACGTTAGCAAAATCTCCAATACGTACATACTGATCTTGTGCAGCAACCATCACTTCGTTATCAACCTCCGGACTATCATGCTCGGTTCTACCAATGAAATAGCCACCTTCCTTACGGTCGAACAATACTTTATAGGTATTGCCAATTTTAGCTTCATTCAATTCAGCAGAAATGCCTTCTTGAATTGCCATAATTTCAGCTTGTCGTTCTTCTTTTACTTCTTGCGGAATGTTATCTTCCATAGAATACGAATGTGTATGCTCTTCGTGCGAATACGTAAATGCACCTAAACGATCAAAACGTTGCTCTTCAACAAACGAACACAACTCATCGAAATCTTTTTCTGTCTCGCCTGGGTGACCAATAATCATCGTTGTTCTGAAAGCTATACCCGGAACCTTGTCGCGAATGGTTTTAATTAAATCTTCCGTTTTAGGACGATCAATTCCTCTACGCATCAACTTTAACATGTCGCTTGATCCATGTTGTAAGGGCATATCGATGTAGTTGCAAATATTGCTACGTTCCGCCATAACATCCAACACATCCAAGGGAAAGCCAGATGGATAGGCGTATTGCAAACGAATCCAATCGATACCTTCTAAGTCTGAAAGATTTTTCAATAAGTCAGATAGGTTTCTTTTTTTATAAATATCAAGACCATAATAGGTAAGGTCTTGTGCTATCAATATCAATTCTTTTGCCCCCCTTGCAGCCATGCCTTTTGCTTGCTTCACCAAATCTTCCATTGGTGTAGAAACGTGCACGCCACGCATTACAGGAATTGCACAGAACGAACAGGGACGATCGCAACCTTCGGCAATCTTCATGTATGCATAATGCGATGGCGTTGTCAATAAACGTTCGCCAATCAATTCGTGTTTATAATCTGCTTTGAATTTCTTCAAGATTGCAGGTAATTCATTCGAACCGAAAAATGCATCTACTTGTGGCATCTCGCGTTCCATATCGTCTTTGTAGCGTTGCGACAAACAACCAGATACATATATTTTATCAATCAAGCCATTTTCCTTTGCATCGATGTAGCGAAGAATGGTATCAATCGATTCTTGTTTTGCATTATCAATAAAACCACACGTATTAATTACAACAACATTCGAATTATCTTTTTTCGATTCGTGTTCTGCATCAATACCATTGCCACGTAATTGCGTTAATAAATTTTCAGAGTCCACTAAGTTTTTAGAGCAACCGAGTGTAACTATATTAACTTTCGTTTTTTTATTTCCTTTTACTTTCACGTTTTCAGTGCTTTTTATTCTGTATAATTCGCATTGTAATCCACTACAATATTCACTTCTGTTACCGAGTCTTTATAAACTCGCACGGGAAGAAATATTCCTTCGTCGCTCACATGCGAAAACAATCGTTCATTTTCTTCAATAAAAATAGAATACATCCCAGGCATTAATGTCCCTGCGAAATTTCCATTTTTATCCGACTTTGTGGAATCCAATACATTGGTATGAACGGTACCAACAAAGTTTCCATAGTTCAATTCAGCTTCTTGCAAACCTGTCAACTCATAAAAATAAATTTTACGAGCAACGCCAATAACAGTTCCGTTGGTTAATAAATTGCCTTTTAAATCAAAGGTGCCTTCTTTATATATGACCTTCCCCTTTACGCCTTGTTTCGGTTCAGGTGGCTCAACTTCTTTGCTGACACTAAATGGTAATTGACTCTCTCTGCACGAAACAAAAAGAACCACACTTAAAAAAATATAGGTTAGATTAGTTAGAGCTTTCAAACAGCGAATCAACAAATTCATGCTTATTAAACACTTGAAGATCTTCCATCTTCTCGCCTACACCAATATATCGTACGGGTATTTGAAATTGGTCTGAGATGCCAATAACAACGCCGCCTTTAGCGGTTCCATCTAATTTTGTAATAGCCAACGAAGTTACATCCGTTGCCTTCGTAAATTCTCGTGCTTGCGTTACCGCATTTTGTCCCGTACTGCCATCCAACACCAACATTACATCGTGTGGTGCTTCTGGAATAAATTTCTGAATCACACGTTTGATTTTCGAAAGTTCATTCATCAAATTCACTTTCGTATGCAAACGACCTGCTGTATCAATAATTACAACATCTGCTTTCATATCTACTGCTTGCTTAACGGCATCAAATGCAACAGCCGCAGGATCTGTATTCATACCGTGTGCAATCACAGGTACACCAACACGTTCGCCCCACAATTGCAATTGCTCCACTGCTGCAGCTCTAAACGTATCCGCAGCACCAAGCACAACTTTTTTTCCATTTTTGTGATAATGCGAAGCAAGTTTACCAATAGTCGTTGTTTTACCAACCCCATTTACACCAACAACCATAATCACATAGGGCAAACCACCTGTTTCTGGAATTTCAAAATCAGCTGTTTCGGGTTTTGCATCCCCAACCAATAAGCCAACAATCTCTTCTTTTAAAATGGCATTGAGTTCACTTGTATTTATATACTTATCTCTTGATGCGCGATCTTGAATACGACCAATAATTTTAAGGGTGGTTTCAATACCCACATCCGAGCTCACTAAAATCTCTTCTAAATTATCCAATACTTCATCATCGACCTGAGTTTTACCCAATATGGCTTTATTCAGTTTCGAAAAGAAACTTGTTTTTGTTTTCTCTAACCCTTTATTTAAAGTTTCTTTTTTCTCTTTGGAGAAAAAACTAAATAAACCCATAATAAGCTGTATCTAAATCACTAAGCGTGATAATAATTATATACAAATATAAAACAAAAAAAGTCCCTAAAGGGACTTTCTCTTGTAAGATTACGCAAATGCTAAGAATTACTTCTTTAAAGCTTCTTGCACTTCAGCTACTGGTACAATTTCTTCTTTGAAAGTGTAAGCACCTGTTTTTTCAAGTTTAATCGCTCTAATAATTTTAGAGAATCCTTTTGATGGATCCGTGTTTTTTAGAGTCGCAACTACCTTCTTTGCCATAGTGGTAAGAGATTATTTAATTTCTTTGTGAACTGTATACTTTTTAAGAACCGCGTTGAATTTTTTCAACTCGATACGCTCTGGCGTATTTTTACGATTTTTAGTTGTTATGTAACGGCTTGTACCAGGTAAACCTGTAGCTTTATGCTCTGTACACTCCATAATAACTTGGATTCTGTTGCCTTTCTTCGCCATGATACTAATATGATTTAAGGTAACCAGCTTCTGTAGCTTTCGCTAACACGGCTGACAAACCCTTAGAACTAATGGTTTTAATTGCTTTTGCGGATAACTTCAATGTTACCCATCTGTTTTCTTCGGAAAGGAAGAAACGTTTCTTCTGAATATTAGGAGCAAAAGTTCTCTTCGTCTTATTGTTTGCGTGAGAAACCTTATTTCCTGATCTTGTTTTCTTTCCTGTTATTTGACAAACTCTGGCCATGACAATACTTACTTGACTTTGTAATAGGGTTGCAAATATCTGAAAAAATAGCTGAAAGAACAAACCAAGACTAGAAATTATTATTAAAAAAGGCGGAATGTGGAAAAAGTATTCTCAAAATAGCTCTTTAGGTAGCCAAAATGCGCCTTTTCTAGGTTGAAAAAGTTTTTGAAGTTATTTTGAAGAAGATTTCAGTTGTTCTAAAATCACGAAATGCGTGGTCGTCCTTTTCAATAATGTCGAAAATGAATAATTAAGAACATTCCATAATGTCTATGTGGCCGCGATGTCGCATTTCTGGCGCCAGATGGTTCAAGATAACCGATGCCTTCCCTCTAAGGGAAGGCATCGGTATTTAACGCTATTTTTATTACCTTTGTAAGCTGTTTCGACCGTTTTTGTCGGCGACTATACATATAATACCTTAAACAATTGAATTATGATTACAACTACATCTCTTAGCCAACAGGCTATCGATCTTGAAGATAAATATGGCGCGCACAACTACCATCCCCTACCAGTGGTTTTGGCGAAAGGCGAAGGCGTGCATGTTTGGGATGTAGAAGGAAAACATTATTACGATTTCCTTTCGGCTTATAGCGCAGTAAACCAAGGTCACTGCCACCCACGTATTATCAATGCAATGATTGAACAAGCGAAAACATTGACGCTTACATCAAGAGCATTTTACAACGATAAATTAGGCGAAGCTGAAAAATTCATTTGTGATTTATTCGGTTACGATAAAGCTTTATTGATGAACTCAGGTGCAGAAGCAAATGAGTCGGCAATTAAATTGGTGCGTAAATGGGGTTACCAAGTAAAAGGTATTCCTACGGACAAGGCCGTTATTGTTGCCGTTGAGGGAAACTTCCACGGCCGTACAACGGGTATCATCTCTGCATCTACGGATCCAGATTCTAGAAATAACTTCGGTCCGTTTATGCCGGGTTACCAAATCATTCCTTACAACGATACGGTTGCGTTGGAAGAAGCGCTTAAGAACCCGAACGTATGTGGTTTCTGGGTTGAGCCAATTCAAGGCGAAGCAGGTGTGTTTGTACCGGGCGATGGTTATTTGAAAAAAGCACAAGAGTTGTGTACGAAATACAATGTCATTTTGATGATGGACGAAGTACAAACAGGTTGTGGTAGAACGGGTAAATTAACGGCTTCGAATCACGAAGGGGTACAACCAGATATGTTGATCTTAGGAAAAGCAATTTCGGGTGGCACCTATCCAGTTTCATGTGTATTAACTTCAGATGAAATCATGCTTACAATTAAGCCAGGCGAACATGGTTCTACCTACGGTGGAAATCCATTGGCTTGTGCCGTTATGGTTGAGTCATTAGCGGTATTAATGGATGAAGGCATGATTGATAATGCAGCTGCCATGGGCGAAATATTCCGTGACAGAATGAATGCATTAAAAGATACATGCGAACATGTTACATTGGTTCGTGGTAAAGGTTTGTTAAACGCTATTATCATCAAACCAACTGCTGACGGTCGTACAGCTTGGGATGTTTGTATTAAATTGATGGAAAATGGTTTGCTTGCAAAACCAACACATGGCGACATCATTCGCTTTGCGCCTCCATTGGTAATTACCGAAGAGCAAATCAATGAGTGCTGCGATATTATTGAAAAAACTCTTTTAGAGTTTTAGTTGCCAGTTTCTAGGTACTAGTTGCTAGACGAAGGAAAGTAGTTACCAGTTTCTAGGTGCTAGTTGCTAGACGAAGGAAACACAAGAATTATTATATTAAAATTATACTTCAAATGGGTGATAGCTAAAAACTATCACCCATTTTCAAAACACATCAGGTGCCAGTCTAGTAACTAGCACCTAGTAACTAACAAACACATGCGCCGTCCAAGAAGAAACCGTAAGTCAGAAGCTGTTCGCCAGTTGGTAAAAGAACACCGCGTTTATACCGAAGATTTAATGTTTCCACTTTTTTTAACAGGTGGTTCGAATGTTAAAACAGAGATTGCTTCGATGCCAGGTATCTTCCGCTTTTCCGAAGACAACTTATTGCACGAAATTGACAGCTGCATGAATTTGGGCTTGCGTTCGTTTGTTTTGTTTCCGCATTTTCCGGATGAAGTAAAAGATAAATACGCAACCATCAGCTATCAAGACAATATGTACTTGAAAGCCATTCGTGAAATCAAAAAACGTTTCCCAGAAGCTTGTTTGATGACGGATGTAGCGATGGACCCCTATTCTTCCGACGGGCACGATGGAATTGTTGTGAACGGCGAAATTGTAAACGATGAAACATTGATTGTGTTGGGCAAGATGGCAGTAGCACAAGCACAAGCTGGCGCTGACATCGTTGGGCCATCAGACATGATGGACGGACGGATTGGCTTTATTCGCGATATGCTGGATGATAATGATTTTACAAACACTTCCATCATGGCTTACACGGCCAAGTATGCAAGTGCGTTTTACGGTCCGTTTAGAGATGCCTTAGATTCTGCTCCAAAATCAGGAGATAAAAAAACCTACCAAATGGACCCTGCAAATGTTACCGAAGCTTTGCTAGAAGCCGAGTTAGACGTGCAAGAAGGCGCGGATATCATTATGGTAAAACCTGCCCTTGCCTATTTAGATGTGATCAAAACCTTGTACGATCAGTTTGACTTACCCATTGCTGCCTACAACGTGAGCGGTGAATATGCCATGGTAAAAGCTGCAGCAGCCAACGGCTGGATCGATAACGACAAAGTAATGCTTGAAACATTATTGAGTATGAAACGTGCGGGCGCGAAAATTATCCTTACGTATTTTGCGAAGGAGTTTGCTGGGAAGCAGCGATATTTTTAGGTTGATAAAATTTTATAAAGCGAAGCTAATTTTAGCTATAAATCAAATGGATAATAAATCGACTAACGAATTACGAGATAAAATTATATTGGGAGTTAATCTTGCCGTGTGTAGATTGATTGAACGCAAAATAGAATCTGATGGTGAGCTTGTTTATTCTATAGATGGAAAAATTGTAAGAATCAAAGCTAGAGAGTTGAAGAAATAATCCCCCCTATGAATTGATTAAGTTATGTTTGAAACGTTGTTGAGCATTAAACGTCCAGTTGAAATTTAAATTAATATTATTGCTTTCTATTTTTTATAGAATATAAAACACAATTAAATTTTAGAAATTTTATGTATGATTAATTTACTAGTAGGATTCGTATTAATAATATTATCTGCATTTTTATCTTTTCATAAAGAACATAATGCATTTAAAAAGGATAAGACAGCATCTCAAAAATATGTATTATTTTTTATCATCTCCATTGTAGGAGCATTATGGACTTCTTTCCATGGATATCAATCAAATGAAAAAGAAACAATACGAGCATTTGAAACTAAAATATTAAATGATTCATTATTTCATGTAAATCAGGCTCTAGCAAAAACACAAAAATTAAATACAGAATTACTCTTAGAACAAAGAGACTCAACGCAAAAAATTATTTCTATAAATAATAAACTGTATGAAATAAATTCTAATATCCAGTCTATTCAAAAAGATCTTTCGCGTAATATTATAGGTGCTGGCAACATACCACATTTATATATTTATCCGAATATATCAGAACAAAATTTCCACGTAGTAGACT
>JAYTLG010000346.1:0-4196 GCA_043729555.1 Cytophaga sp. | reverse complement strand
CCTACATGCCAGATGTGTTGGGTGGTATAGTCGGCTATTAAGGCTGCGAAGAGCGCAGGTAACAAGGTTTGGTATCGAATTTTTCCAATCAAAAAAACTTCTAGACCAAAGAACGCACCTGCTAAAGGTGTTCCAAAGACAGAAGCAAAACCTGCGGCAATACTTGCAATGAGCAGTATTTTTCGATCGTCGTAAGTTAGTTTAATGATGCGTGTGAGTTGATCCGCGAGTGAACCACTCATTTGTATGGCTGTCCCCTCACGACCAGCAGAGCCGCCAACCAAATGGGTTAAGAGGGTAGTAATTAAAACCCAGGGAGCCATCTTTACAGGTATGCGTTTGCCTGTAGGTATGTGAATATTTTCGATAATTAAATTATTACCCGATTCAATTTCTTTTCCCAAATAGAAATATATCAAACCAATTACTAAACCGACAAGCGGTATCAAGGCTAGTAACCACATGTTTGCTTCACGATACTGTCCAACCCAGTCAAGCGATACTAAAAATAAAGCGGAGGCGGTACCGGCCAATATACCTATAACAGTACACAACACTGACCATTTAAGGATGTATGGGATAAGTGGAGCTTTTTGAACGTATGAGTTTATTGTTGGCTGCAAATTGAATGTATGAAAGGTCTGCGGCCGATTGTATTCATTACGATGTAGTCCTTAAATACATTCAGCACGATAAGCAAATATATTGTTTATCGTGCTGAATGCCAAATGGGTCTTAGCTACAATGAATGGAAGAGAATCTTTTCAATAGGTTTGCAGATAAGGTGTCTAGCTGCAATGTTTGATTCAAGGACAGTAGATGGGCGTTTGTATCTCGTATTTTGAATGTGTGAAGCAAGGTGTTTATTGGTATAAGATTAATAGATGTTCATCTTATACAACAATTATTTTGGTGTCGAATTAGAATGCCCAACCAAAATAATTTACGATAGAAAGATAAAGAAACAGATTTAAAAGCATAATCATGATCAGCTTTACATAAATCGGATTTTTTTTGAAGAATACTTCCATAATTGTACGTGTTTAGCACTTCTACTTGTTTGTCGATACAATTGTAATGAAAAAATATTTCATCAATAAAAAAAGAACGATTGGTTTTCCCCAGACGGAGCGATTTTAACTTATGTTAATTTCTTTGCCACTTAAATCACTTTTAAATACAATTTAATAGTGTAATTATATAGAAATGATTTTGTAAAAGTATATCTTCATCCTATTTTAACATCCTTTATATGAAGCAACTTGTTTTTTTATTCGCCCTTCCGTTTTTGATTTCTTCTTTTGCAGCATCAACCATGACCGATAAATTTGAGGTGTTGTACGATTCAAAACCAATTCCTAAAGAAGGAATAATATGGGTGAATGGAAAAAACATACAAGTTATAAAATGCATTAGGCGGTAAAGTGTATAAAGTGGTGTTAAATGCGGTGCTTGGTAAAAGAACGTGTTATCAAAAAACGTTTGAAAACGAAGATGCGGCCAAGCCTGTACCCGTAGCGCCTATACTTGCTGCAACGTGTGCCGATGCAACGATTATTTCGTTGACTGTTAATATAAACAAGGTTGTGAATATACCGATTCTGAAATAGGGGGCAGTCGTTCGTTATCTCTGTGGTCTTTGATACAAGAATACAATCAGAAGATTGAGTTAAGAATGGATTGAAAATGGTTTATACTATATATTCAGCTTATTTAAAATTGGGGAATATGATATACTTGTTATTTTAATAAATAATAAGTCCGTTAAGCCAAAACACATGCCTGCAATAATTGCATATACAAAAGTGTTAGTGTTTAATTTAGGTTCAAGTTCTACTCGGTAAGATGTATGTCCTACATGCCAGATGTGTTGATTATAAATGGATTGTATATTCAGATACTTCAAATGTTAGATGTATATATATTCAAAAAAATCTAATTAAATTTTGTATATATTCATTAGCCTTATTTTTTTTGTGATCTGCAGCTTTGAACGTATCTTTTTATAAATACCTGAAATTCTAAAAAATGTATTTGTAATTTTGTATCTTGTCTAAGGATTATTTACAATTTTATGACCTATAATACTAAATCTTCAGGGCCAAATTCTAACGTATTAAATTTTTTGTCTGGCGGTGGAGAAATGGGAGAGCGTATTCGAACGTTTGATTGGTCGACAACCTCTTTAGGTTGCATCAATACCTGGCCGCAAAGTCTTTTAACAACGCTCAGTATTGTAATGCATTCCAAATTTCCGATGCTTATTTGGTGGGGAGAAGACTTAATACAATTTTACAACGATGGCTACAGGCCAAGCTTAGGTAATGAAGGCAAACACCCAGCTACTTTGGGAGGAAAGGCTATGGATTGTTGGCCAGAAATTTGGCCGATAATAAAACCATTAATCGATCAAGTATTTAAAGGTGAATCAACGTGGAGTGAAAATCAGTTGATACCGATTTTTAGAAATGGAAATATAGAAGATGTCTATTGGACCTTTAGCTATAGCCCTATTTATGTTGAAGGAGGCACAATTGGTGGAGTAATGGTGGTATCTACAGAAACAACCAATGCGGTTGTTAATTTGAAAAAAATAGAAGAAAGCGAAAACAAATTACGTTTTGCTATAGATTCAGCAGAATTAGGTACTTGGGATTACAATCCTGCTACAAATAAATTTGAAGGAAATGATCGTTTAAAAGAATGGTTTGGTTTACTTCCTAAATCTGAAATTGATTTATCTCTGGCTATTGAAGTGATGCTCGAGTCTGATCGCAAACGGGTTTCAAAGGCAATTAAAACGGCACTGCAGTTTTCATCAGGAGGCTTTTACAATATTACCTATACCATCATTCACCCTGAAACAAAAAAAGAGCGCATTGTACATGCAAAAGGCCGTGCGTGGTTTAATGAAAAAAAAGAAGCTTATCGTTTCAATGGAACTTTACAAGATATAACATTAGAAGCTTTGGCACGCGGAATGAATGAAGAAATTCAGACTCAAATTCGGTTTGCCGCAGATCGTTTGCAATTAGCTCTTGGTGCTGGTGAAATTGGTTATTACGAATGGGCAATCGAAAGTGATCAAATGCATTGTAATAATTTAAACAAGAAATTTTTTGGGTTTTCTGAAGAACATCAACCTACATACAAAGAGTTTACTTCTAAAATTATTTCAACGGATGTAAGTATCCGAAATAAGGCAATAAAAGAGGTAATGTTGACGGGTGGCGTCTATAATGCGGAGTATCGCGTACGACAACCAAATGATGAAATTCGTTGGGTAAAATCATTTGGTAAAGCAATAGTTGATGATCAAGGTAAACCAACAAAGCTTATCGGGATGATAATTGATATTACAGAGCATAAACAATTTGCTGAAGAGTTAAGTAAGCAAGTGCAAGAACAAACGGCTGAACTCAAGCAAACTAATTCAGACTTACTTCAATTTGCGCACGTTGCTAGTCATGATTTGAAGGAACCTATGCGAAAAGTTAAAATTTTTACGGGTCGAATTAAAGACGAATTCCAGCAGGAACTTCCTGAGAAGGGGCATGTCTATCTTTAAAAGATTCAACATTCTACAGATCGCATGTTATCCATGATTGAGGGGGTGCTGATGTATTCAACATTGAGCAATTTAAGCTCTTCATTGGAAAAAATAAATATGAATATACTCATTGAAGACATTGAAAAGGATCTTGAAATTTTGATTCAAGAAAAGCAAGCAACAATAACAACGGATGTATTACCCATTATTTACGGTATTCCTGTGTTAATTTACCAGCTTTTTTATAATTTAATTAATAATGCACTTAAGTTTTCGAAAAGCAATGAGGCCTCAAATATTAATATAAATCATGCACAAGAAATGGTAGAAGGTGAGCTGTATCTAAAGATAACTGTCACAGATAACGGCATTGGTTTCTCTAATGAGTACGTTGATAGGATGTTTGATGCGTTCATTCGATTAAATTCTAAAGATAAATACGAAGGCACAGGACTGGGATTGGCATTGTGTAAAAAAATTGTAGAAAGGCATCAAGGAATTATTTTTGCCAATGGCGCAAAAGACAGTGGTGCGGTATTTACAATTTTATTACTGTCATCCGAGATGAAATTATTGTAAATATAGATTTCTTTGAAAAGTACAAAGGCGGAAATTACATTTTGTAATCTCCGCCTTTTTTATGATG
>JAYTLG010000345.1:0-2233 GCA_043729555.1 Cytophaga sp. | reverse complement strand
AAAAATTAAACGCCACCACTTGCTTAATCTCGGGGTGCAAACTCAAGGCAACCGGACAGGTATGTGCGGCTCTTTTTAATATTTCAGCCTGTTTCGCTGTTAACGTTGATGGATTTGGGTGCGTGAATGCAATTTTAATTTGAGCAATTTTTCGGGGTGCTTCACTAGTCATTACTTTTTCAATGGTCGCTTTTAATCCTTCCAGTTGAATACTTTCACGATTAGCCACAATACCCATAATCGTTATCATACAATTACACAGTGCAGCACAAACAAGGTCTGTTGGCGAATATGCATCCCCCTTACCATTGTTGTCTGTTGGAGCATCTGTAATAAGCGTATTCCCAGATTTTATATGTGTTCCATGAACTCGAAGTTCGCCCAAATATTCGGCTGTCATTTGATACATAAATATTTTTTTTAGCGTTGTTAAGGAAAATTACTAAATTTAGGGCAAGTCTTACTTATGAAATTAAAATTTACATATTTATTTATTCTTTTTTTGCTCCTGAATGTAGATGTATCTGCTCAACGTGAAGGTGCTATTGAATACGACAAAGAATTTTTAGTCGGAATCGACTTCAATACCAACGGCGGTTTAATTGGAGGCTTCATGATGCGTTATACAACACGCGTATTAGAATCTCGCAATCAATTTCACAACTTTGGCTTATCGTTGGGCATCATTAAACATCCCAAAGAAATCAGATATTCGAGTCAGCAAAGTGGTGGTACATTCATCGCATATAAAGCCAATCACATGGTCGTATTAAGACCCATGTATGGTAGAGAATTTGTATTGTTTCATAAAGGCAATGAAGACGGCGTTCAATTAGATTTTATTTTTAATGGCGGATTGTCGTTTGGTCTTTTAACACCTTATTACATAGAATATCAAGGCGTCAATGGCCCTGAAATTAAGGCTTACAACGCTGTTACAACACCAGACGTCAATAAAGTTTTAAACTCTCAAGGTTATGGCACTGGTTTTAGCGAATCGAATCTTGTAATGGGCATTAATTTAAAAACTGGCTTTAGTTTCGAATATGGTCACTTTACCAATAAAGTAACCGGCTTAGAAGTCGGCTTTTTATTTGAGGCTTTTACTAAAAGCATGGTTATGATGGAGGCTCCAGCGGGAAGCGGAGGTTCGATTCATAATAATCAAGTATTTAGTTCTGTGTACATTAATATTTTTTACGGCGGAAGGAAATAACCTTTTGTAAACCAAATACCTCTATTTTGTGTTTATTAGAGCAGAAACAAGGCTAAGTTTTAGTACCTTTGTATCCTCATTAGCTCAGTAAATCATGATTGAACTACCAGTAGTACCCTCCGCATCCGATCGCAAATCTAAACCCGATTGGTTGCGCGTTAAATTACCCATCGGAAAAGAATACACCAAACTTCGTGCATTAGTAGATGAACACAAGCTTCATACAATATGTCAAAGTGGTAATTGTCCTAATATGGGGGAATGTTGGGGCGCAGGCACGGCAACATTTATGATTTTAGGCAATGTATGTACACGTAGCTGTTCGTTCTGTGCAGTTGCAACAGGTAGGCCGACCGAATACGATATCGACGAGCCGAAGCGTGTTGCAGAAGCTGTTCGCTTAATGAATGTAAAGCATTGTGTAATTACTTCTGTAAATAGAGATGAATTAAAAGATAAAGGTGCTGAAGTTTGGTATCAAACGGTAGTGCGTGTTAAGGAAGAAAGTCCTCAAACAACAATTGAAACATTAATACCAGATGTGAAATCGGATTGGGCTTCGTTAGAGCGTATGATTAGCGGTGGACAAGAGGTTGTTTCACATAATATGGAAACAGTGGAACGTTTGTATAGACGCGTACGTCCACAAGCAAAATACACAAGAAGTTTAGAAGAAATACAACGCATCAAAAATTTTGGCAAGCGTACGAAATCAGGTATCATGCTAGGTTTGGGCGAAACTAAAGATGAAGTGTTAAAGGCAATGGACGACTTAGTTGCACATGGCTTAGATGTATTGACATTGGGCCAGTATTTACAGCCAACTAAAATGCATTTAGAAGTTGCAGAATTTATTCATCCAGATCAATTTGCTGAATACAAAGAAATCGGTTTATCAAAAGGATTGAACTATGTAGAGTCTGGCCCCTTGGTACGTTCGTCCTACCATGCAGAAAAGCATATATAAATCACAATTGCTTCAAAAGCAAAAGACCATCCCGCTAATTAGCGGGATGG
>JAYTLG010000344.1:0-3950 GCA_043729555.1 Cytophaga sp. | reverse complement strand
CTGGGCAGCAGCGGAATTATTTACCACAACATTAAAACCAGAGTATTATGCAGCGTTTGATATATCTCGCTCGGCAGATATTCCTGGATGGCCAAATGTACATTCCTTAGGATTAATAACTATGGCGCATAACAGAGTTGCAATTGCAGATGTCGAATTAAACCCAGCTAATCCTATGTCCGTACCTGACACTACGTTGATTAAAAATAAAATCATAACGCTCGCTAATAATTACAGAAATCATGCAAATTCAGTATCTGCCTATGGGGTCGCAATGGGAGAAGGTTCTTGGAATTTTGGATGGGGGAGTAATTCTACGGCAGCAAACCAGTCTTTCATCCTGATCCAAGCATTTAATTATACAAAAGACAGCACGTACTTAAAAGCAGCTTTATCTAATGTTGATTATTTGTTAGGAAGAAATGGCTTAAGCAATTCATTTGTGACAGGCTACGGTACATCTTCATCAAAAAATCCACATCATAGAGTTTCACAAGCGGATGGTATAACAGCTCCAGTTCCAGGCTTGTTGGTTGGTGGCCCAAATCCTGGTCAACAAGATGGTTGTGCAGGTTATACATCAACACTACCTGCTTTATGCTATGTTGATAGTGATTGTAGCTGGTCAAGTAATGAAATTGCAATTAACTGGAATTCCCCACTAGCGTACATTACGGGCGCGATACAAAGTATTTACTCGGGTATCGAACCTACTGCAAAAACATATTACGTAGAAGTACCAACATCTACTCGTTCTGCAATTCTTAAAAATATTAACATTGTTGTTTATCCAAATCCTACGAGTTCAAACTTATACGTTGAAAAACCATTTGATCTAATTGCAGCACCTGTAATTGTAGATTTAAATGGAAACGAATACAAGGTAACAGGAGATTGGAGTTCAAATACGATACAATTAAATACTGCAAATTTATCCGAAGGCATGTACTTAATTCGTCTACAAGGCGAAAATGGAGCTGCTGTTCAAAAATTTACGGTGATTAAATAAGCTTTACATTTTATTACACAAAACGAAAGGTCGAATCCATGATTCGGCCTTTTTTTATATTTAAAGAATACTATTTTTCAACACCTTTAAACAAAGGATGTTATTTGTTTTGCGCTTCAGGACTTCTACTATATCTTTAGAAGATTATTTACTAAAATACTACCTATATGGCCGGTGGCGCCCCAATTAACTTTTCGAATACAAACTCTTCATCAGATTCATCTGTAAATTACACGCCTGCTATTATTTTAATGGTAACCTTGTTTTTTGTAATTGGGTTTATAACTGTATTGAATGATATCTTAATTCCAATAATGAAAAGTATTTTTCATTTTACTGATAAAGAAAATTGGAAATTATCTTTGATTCAATTTAGTTTCTTTATGGCTTATGGTTTGATGTCGATACCAGGAGGGAATTTAATTAAAGCAATCGGATACAAAAAAGGAACGATCTATGCGTTGTTTATCGTTTCATTTGGCTTGCTGTTATTTTACCCGGCATCTGAACTCGCTTCGTATAGTTTATTCTTAATTGCATTGTTCTTTGTCGGTGGTGGATTTGCAATCCTTCAAGTAGCCATTAACCCATACTTAATAGCACTTGGTACGCCCGAAACAGGAGCAGCCCGATTAAACCTTGGGGGCGCATTAAATTCAACAGCAACAGCTATCGGGCCTATATTCGGTTCGGTAATATTACTGAATGAATGTATTACCAATCATGCAGATATTTTAGGAACCGTACGTAGTTTATATGTCATGATTGCCTTATTAATCATTGCAATTGCAACTTTTATGTTTTTCATGAAGCTTCCTAAGTTGAGCATTGAAAATGATAAAGACGAAGTATTGGAAGGAAGCATCTTTCAATTCAGACATTTACTTTTTGGTTCAGGGGCCATCTTCTTTTATGTAGGTGCCGAAGTTGTTGTGGGTAGCTTATTGGTGGTTTATTTAAAATCAGATACCATGGGAAACATCCCTGAAAAATTTGCAGCAGGATTGGTTGCATACTATTGGGCAGGTGCAATGATTGGTCGTTTCGCAGGTAGCAAGCTGACGCAACACATTGCACCCAACAAGGCACTGGCGTTTGTGGCTATAGCAGCATTCTCTCTTATCTTTTTAAGCATGACGGATTTTATGATTAATCACCATACAACAATTTCTGTTATTAACATGGGTCAAGACTGTGAAACGAACGTCGCTTATTTCAACTTTAAATCGCTAACCTTACCATACGCAGCTATTTGTTTATTATTAATCGGCGTTTGTAACTCTGTTATGTGGCCAAGTATTTTCCCTTTGGGTATTGCACGCTTGGGGAAATATACGAGTCGTGGATCGGGTATTATGGTTACAATGGTTGCTGGCGGGGCATTTGTTACATTACTACAAACAATTTTAGCAGATACAATTGGACTGAGATATAGTTTTACATTATGCCTTGTATGTTACGCATACATCATCTTCTTTGCAGTAAAAGGCTACAAACCACAGATGGTTGCCGACAACGAAAAAGGTGAGATTGTAGAAGCATAATATATGTATTGAACCATCTTTTAAATAAAATAGATGGTTCAATACATATATGTACAAATTCGAATCGCATACTTTTAATACATCACCCAACAACTTATTTATACTTTTATGGCAGATAAATTAACTCCAGGTGAGCGATTTATTTTAAATGAAAGCCCAGAGTTATCTGTTGGTGAAAATCAGTTGTGGGTGAAGAAGTTTTTCAGCGCCTTTACGGCACTTGAAAGTAGAAACTATCGAATGTATTTTATCGGACAACTTGTATCTATGATTGGCACGTGGATGCAGATTGTTGCGCTAAGTTGGTTGGTCTTAAAACTCACCGATTCGGTTTTTACCATCGGTTTGGTGATGGCTCTATCTACCTTACCGACCTTATTGTTTACATTGTTTGGAGGTGTGTTGGTGGATCGGTTCCCCAAAAAAAACATTCTATTTTTTACGCAAATAACGTCCATGATTTTGGCAACCATACTTGGATTGTTAACCGTATTTGAATGGATTACTGTATGGGAAATTTGTGTCATAGCTTTTGTATTGGGCACCATAAATGCCGTTGATGCGCCAGCCCGTCAAGCATTCGTTTCTGAGTTAGTAAATCAAGAACAACTATCGTCTGCCATTGCGTTAAACTCTGGCGTATTTAATATTGCACGCGTAATTGGACCGACCATTGCTGGCGTTCTAATTGCAGTCATTGGTACGGGAGGTGCTTTTTTATTGAATGCACTTAGCTACACCGCTGTAATGTTCGCCTTACGAAAAATACATGTGAAGCCAATTTCGTTCGCAAAAAAAACAAATCCAATTTTAGCTATTAAAGAAGGTATTTCATATTCATTCACGCACCCCATTATTCGAACGCTATTTATCATCATAGCAATTATATCCATTTTTGGTTGGTCGTATACAACCGTGTTACCCGTAATGGCGAAACGAGATTTTCATGTGGGCGCAGCTGGGCTGGGTTATCTATATGCTGCTTCAGGTTTAGGCTCGTTACTTTCAACCATTATAATTGCTGTGTATTCAAAACGTATGTCTCCTTTATATTTTATTATTGGAGGAACAATAATTTTTTCCGTAAGCATCTTCGGATTTAGTTTTGCAAAAGATGTTCATACAGCAGCGATATTATTGTTTTTCAGTGGCTTTGGACTGTTATCATTTGCTTCTCAATCAAATACGACCATACAAAGTTTGGTAAAAAGTGAATACCGCGGAAGAGTTATGAGTATCTATGTCTTATTATTTATCGGCTTAACACCAATTGGGAATATTCAAATTGGTTATATATCAGAACATCTGAGCACTGAATACGCGTTAAGAATCGGCGCTTGCATCGTATTAATAGCAGGCTTAACCGTCTTCTTCCTAAAGAATAGAATTATAAATGC
>JAYTLG010000343.1:0-1921 GCA_043729555.1 Cytophaga sp. | reverse complement strand
GGAAATGTATTTTCTCTTTTCCCATAGGTCCCGAAACCACTTCCATCTCTCCATCACGATAGCTACCCGTCACAATTTTATGCATACCACTTCTACCCGTCGGAAATAACGCAGCATGCCAGCCATAAATACGCTCCTCGTGCAGCGCCTTGTCGTATTTTTGTGTAGCATCAAGCATCATCTCTACAACACCTTCAACATTTCTGTCAGCGTGTACAATACCTGCATTTTTTAATCCAAGTCTTCTTGCGATCGATGAACGCACGTGTTCGTAGTTTAGATATTCACCTTCGATCTCGGAAGATTTCAGCACATCTAATGTCAACGTTGAGAGAACGGCTTCTTCTTTTACTGAAAAACCAAGTCCACCCATTTGTCCCAATATCTTTCCTTGCAGATGACGAACCTTCCCTAAAATTACACTTATGTGTTTTTCATCCCATGTGAAATCAGGCCAGTTGCTATATTCGTATATGTATCTTGCCATGAGCTATTTAATTAAGATGCGGTAAATATATGCACTATTTTCCGCAAATATGCGGCAAATAGTCCTTTTATTCTCCGCATGGCTCATTCAGACGACAGAAGGCCACTTTTATGGACATTCGTTGCAGTAAAAATCAAATGTACATCCAAAAAATGCCTTAAAAGAAAGGTACCATACAAGTTATATTTCTAGCCTATCGTTGAATCGTTGTGTTCATTCAATTCTACTGATTTGTTTAAATACACATCCGACTTTTCAGCATTTCCTAGTTTAAGATGTACCTGTCCCAGATAAAAGTTTATGAGTTCTGTTTTAGGATCTATTTTTTCGGCTTCTTCAAAATGCTGCATTGCTTTTTCAAATTCATGTGTGGCCAAATAATATGCACCTAAGTTTCTCCATACAAAAGAATCGTAGGGATTCATTTCAAACGAACTGTCTAAATCTAAAAGCGCATGTTCGATGTCGCCAAGTTGTAGCATGCAATAACCGCGATTGTTATACGGATAATCCCAATACGGATCAATTGTAATTGCTTTGGTAAATTGCTCGATTGCTTCAGTGTATTTTTTTTGTTGAAGCAAGGCATAGCCAATATTATTAAAGGCTGTAGCATCTTTGTTATTACGTTCAAGAAGTCCTCTGCTTGCAACAATTACCGCATCAAAGTTTCTTTTTTCAAAGCCGTCTGAAATTTGTTTTTGGATATTGAATATATCAATACTTTCCAACACGGTGTCTTTTGTTAAGGTCGTATTTTTGGTGTTGCTTAAAAAATCTGAATCTTGTTTGAATAAGTCTTTTGTATTGCTGTTAAATAGAGGGCTGTACTTTGTTGCATCGTGATCGATGATGTAACAAATCAGTGCATTTGTATAACTAATCAATTGATTTGGAAGATAGCCCGTACGGCTCATCCAATAGATATTTGTTGTTTCAACACTGTTTGCAAAAAACACACCGAAACCAAAAAAGATGCTTGCCAAATCCGTCAGCGGTTCCATATCCGAATCATTTCTGTTTACAAGATTCCCGCCAAGCAGCTTTACGTGCGCAAGCTCGTGCGCGAGTACAGAAACTAATAGTTCCGGATTGTCAAGATTTGATTTTGCTAATTGAATACGGAAACGTTTTTCCGTGGTGGTGTAAATTTGATTGTAAAGCCCACTCGCCTCTTTGAATTCCCCTTGTGGAATCCAATTCGTCCACTGTTTGGATTGTAGATCGTCAAAAAATTTTACCTCGATTTCATTTGGGTTCAGGTCCCAATACCCACAAATTTGTTCGAATAGTTTTTGAAATTGTTCGCTGTCTTTAAGATTGTTGTAGGGGAAATTTTCCGATGTTGGTAAAATAAATGGTTGCTCCTTTAATTTATCAAGTCCAAAAACCTGTATAAACCAAATGATGTTTTTCTCAATCCAATCTTTGTCT
>JAYTLG010000342.1:0-2586 GCA_043729555.1 Cytophaga sp. | reverse complement strand
TTTTGTTCTGCTCAAGACATCTTCAGCCCATACTTCAATATGTACTTCCAAGGATGTATTGAAGGCACGTGTAGCCTTTGCTTGAAGTGTTACGATATTGCCTAAGGCTATAGGCGATTTAAAGGACACGTTATCGACAGAAGCTGTTACCACACCATTGTTACAATGTTTTAATGCACAGATAGCACCTACAATATCCATTAAGTGCATTAGGCGACCGCCCATTAAATTATTTAAGGTGTTGGTATCATTGGGTAAAACCAATTCCGATTTTATGACCAATGATTCGCCTGCTAATTTGCCTGTTCCATTCATAAACTACTTGTTTGGGCATTCCAACCATCTTTGCCCACTAAAGGCACAAATCGGAAGTCGCCGCATTCTTCTTGTGTTATTTCTTTCGCACTTACTTTTGTAAGTCGAAGCATTTTTTGATTTTTTTGATCTCCTACTGGTATTACCAAAATACCGCCAATTTTTAATTGTTCTAATAGCTTTTGCGGCACATGTGGTGCGCCTGCCGTTGCTAATATGCGATCATAAGGTCCAAATCGAGCAAGGCCTTCACTACCATCACCACAGAAAAATTGCGCTTTATAACCCAATGCTTGAAGCATTTTTTTAGCTTTATCGGATAGCGTTTTATGATATTCGATCGTAAATACATTTGCACCCATTTCTAACAAGACCGAACATTGATATCCCGAACCTGTTCCAATTTCCAATACCTTCATACCCGGACTTAGTTTCAGCAAGCTTGTTTGTGAAGCTACCGTATAGGGCTGCGAAATTGTTTGTCCATCACCAATCGGAAAGGCTTTGTCTTGATATGCATGCTCTAGAAATGCATTATCTAAAAAAATATGTCTGGGAACTCGATTAATGGCATCCAATACCAAATCATCTTGAATACCCTTGTCTATTAGTATCTTAATGAGTTTTCTACGTAATCCTTTATGTAAATAGGAATCTTCAAGCATTATAAATACATTAATGGGTAAATATTTTGAATACTAAAATAGTTCTACTTCTTCAGATTTAATAATTTAGCGTAGAAATAGATATTGAAACGTGCATAAATAATTTTTATACCATTTTGAAACGACCGTATTACAGTTTAATTCCAATCGCTTTAGATTTTATTGCAGCATTTATTGCTTGGATAGTATTCTTCTTTAATCGAAAACAAGTGCTACATGAGGCTTCAGCTTCAATTGATGTAAATCTGCTTTTTAATGCGTCCTTAATCGGATTGTTTTGGATTTTAATTAATACTTTGGCTGGGTCCTACACGGATATTTTTGGAAAAACTCGTATCAAAGAATTATTTAAAGGCTTTAATCACACCTTAATTGGCGTTGTTATTATATTTTTCACCTTGTTGTTAGATGATGAAGGGGTTAGCAGATATGACGAATATTACAAAACCTTTTTCTTGTATTTTATCATTCAATTTGTTTTTGGGTCTATTTCAAAAATCATTTCTTTTACCTTGTTGCGAGAAAAAATTGCTTCAGGTAAAATTTTCTTTAATACATTAATTATTGGTTCAGGTGCGGCCGCAAACAAAATCTATAATCAAATACTTGAAAAAAATAAAAGTTTGGGCTATGCATTTATTAGTTATGTACCTGTAACTTCTGAAACTGAAAACATGTTTGGTAATTCCTTACGCCGAATAGGAGATATGAATCAATTACAAGCTATTATTCGAAGATGTAGCATACAGCATGTTATGATAGCACTGGAGCCGAGTGAACATGGATATCTTGAAAAAATTCTTAGTGATATTGAAGCAGAGCAAGTGAAAATAAATATAATTCCAGAAAATTATCAATTGATACTGGGGTCTGTAAAGGTTAAGTTACTCTCTAATTTTCCTTTGTTGGAAATAAATCATGATTTAATTCCTGTTTGGGAAAAAGTCTTGAAAAGAATAATTGATATTGTTGTGGCACTTTGTGTGTTGATAATCGGTTTACCTTTTTTAACTTTTGTTGCATTGCTAACAAAGCTAAGTTCGAAGGGGCCTGTTTTTTACAGACAAGAACGTATTGGTAAAAATCGGATTCCGTTTAAAATAATTAAGTTTCGAAGTATGTACATCGATTCTGAAAAATTAGGACCCGCTTTGGCAAATAACACAGATTCGCGTATAACTCCCTGGGGAAAGGTCATGCGAAAAACACGGTTAGATGAATTTCCTCAGTTTTTAAATGTATTGAAAGGCGATATGTCGCTCGTTGGTCCACGACCGGAACGCCAATTTTTTATCGATCAAATTATACAAAAGGCTCCGCATTATAAATATTTACATAAGGTTCGTCCAGGTATTACTTCTATGGGACAAGTAAAATTTGGTTATGCCGAAAATGTGGAAGAGATGGTTGCGCGTTTGAAGTATGATATTTTATACATCGAAAATATGTCTCTTTCGTTAGACTTCGAAATCATGCTAGACACTGTGTTGATTATGTTTCAGGGGAAGGGGAAATAATTATGAATTATGAATTATGAATTATGAATTATGAATTATGAATTATGAATTATGAATTATGAATTATGAATTATGAATTATGAATTATG
>JAYTLG010000341.1:0-5130 GCA_043729555.1 Cytophaga sp. | reverse complement strand
GATGAAAAAGCATTCGATAAAATTGTTAGCTATATTGATACAGCAAAAAAAGATGCTGATGCACGTATTATTGCTGGTGGCACCTACGACAAATCGATTGGTTACTTTATTCAACCTACAATTATCGAAACCAGAAACGCTAGCTATCGAACCATGCAAGAAGAAATATTTGGACCTGTATTGACGGTATATGTATATGAAGATAAGGATTGGAAAACAACCTTACAGTTAGTTGACACGACTACACAATACGCTTTAACCGGCAGTATTTTTTCGAACAATCCTACAATTATTGAAGAAGCAAAAAAAGCACTTTATTACAGTGCAGGAAATCTATACATAAACGACAAACCTACGGGTGCTGTTGTAAACCAACAACCTTTTGGTGGTGCGCGCTTGTCGGGCACAAACGACAAAGCAGGATCTATATTGAATTTATTACGTTGGGTGAGTCCGCAGGTAATTAAAGAGAATCTTTCACCACCGCACGATTACACCTACGATTTCATGAAATAACTGAGTGAAGAAAAAGCCTGAACATATCCCCGTTTATTCCATCGGAAAGTTTTCAAAAAAAACGGCCGATGGTGCGCAATACAATGTGGAAATTTTCAACAAAGACCGCGACTTCAATGTTGCGTACCCACACAGGCACGACGACTTCTACGAGATTTTATTTATCACACAAGGCACAGGAACCTATACCATCGACTTGCAGGAATATGAAATAAAACCCAATACGGTTTTCTTTTTATCACCTGGACAACTACACGAAATTGCGTTTTCAGAAGACATCTTCGGATACATCTTTTTATTTAGTTCCAGCTTTTACCTTTCGAACAAAACAGATCCATATAAATTATTCGAGTTTCCGTTTTTCTATTCGCTCAAATACAACAATCCGCCATTGTATGTATACACAACAGGGTCGATTGAAGAATTGAACAGTTTGTTTAAAAAGGCCATCGTTGAAGTAAATACCGACGCAATTGACAATCACGAAGCAACGCATGCCATACTTGATTTAATATTAATTCATTGCAAGCGCCTTTATCCTCAAGTCGAAGGAACCCAACTTAAAAAAGGACATATATTAATCAAACGTTTCAAACAACTAATTGAAGAAAAGTGTACCGAAAACATTGGCGTAAAAGAATATGCTGATGCGCTAAACGTAACAGCAAATCATTTAAGTGAAACAGTAAAAGAGTTTACCGGTCGCACGCCTACGGATTTTATCAACGACCGTATGACACTCGAAATAAAAAGGCTATTAACCCACACGCAACTAAGCGTACAAGAAATAGCTTTTCAGTTAAATTTTTCAGATCAATCGTATTTTTCGAAGTATTTCAAAAAGACAAGTGGAGTATCTCCGAGCGAGTTTCGGAGAAATGTCTGAATTAGGATTCTCAAGATTTAAGGATAAAAGGATTGTCTAAACTCAAACAAAAGATTCAATATTTTAAATTCTGAAAAATATCTTCTAAAAGTCATTAGTAAAAATCCTTCAATTGTTAAATCCAGTGAATCCTAATTCAGACAATAATTAATTAACCGTCTTAAGCCAATCGGTCAAAATCTTTGTTTGCTCTGGCGTTAGCTTAGCAGCACCATGCATCAATGTGTACGAAGTTAGAGGCATCTCACCTTCTTCTACTTCTGTATACAGTTCATCAAGCTTATGTAATTGTCTTTCTTTTTTATACGTACTCCAGACAGAAAAATTCAAATGCTTGCGACCGTCGTTTACATGATCTTTAGCCCACCAAGAGAATGGCGCAACATTGAAATACCACGGATAGGTTGTTTCATTCGAGTGACAATCGTAGCACGCCGTTTTTAACAAGCTTGCAATTTCAATGGGCGCTTGCGTAACAGTGATAAAATCTTGTGTGGCATCAACAGGTGGATTTGTTTTATCTACACGAACAAACTGTATCAATACAATAATAACAAGTAGACTTATAATTAGTTTCTTCTTCATGATTAATTAAATCTCTGATTTATAATTTACAATTCGTCGAACCACAAAAAATGGTCGAACGAATGATGTTTATCTGCGCTATTGTTGGTGTTTCCGCATGCTGAAATATTTATTTATTGAGCAAATAACAATGCGGTCCACCAACAACTACCCAAAGTAATCGAACCAATGATGTTATCACAAGTGGTCAGACGGCTTTTTTGTCCGTCCGACCACTTGCCTGTTAGAGCTAACCTAAAGCATCGGTACCAATGTCTCCAATCCCATTCCTCTAGAGCCTTTCAACAACACGGTGCTGTCCGTAATTGGATTGGCCTCTAAGTATGCAACAACTGCTTCTTTTCTTTCGAAATAACTAGCTGTATCGCATTCCTTAAATGCAGCAGCCATATGCATACCTACCAATATCACTTTTGTATCTGTAAGTAATTTCAATAAGGCTCCAATCGTAGCGTGCTCTACCGCACTTTCTTCGCCCAACTCATACATATCACCTACAACAATCACCTTGTTTGGCTTTTGCATCGATGCAAAATTTTCAATGGCAGCGCGCATCGAGGTTGGGTTGGCATTATACGAATCCAAAATCAATTCATTCTTTTCTGTCTTTACAATCTGCGAACGATTGTTTGTTGGGTCGTACTCTTCTATGGCTGCATTGGCAGCTATTGAGGGTACACCAAAATATTTACCAATACACAAGGCTGCTAATATATTATCGAAGTTGTAATCGCCAATCAACTTCGATTCCACCAACTCTTCATTCCCTGCTATCAATGCAACAAATGGATCACTCTTCAAAAACTTCGCATTGTAATAATCACTGTTGCGACCGTACAAGACAGGGTTTTCAAAAGGAGACATTTCCATTAAATGTTCATTTTTAGAATGAATAAACGCAATGCCATTGGTATCGAATAAATACTGATACAATTCGCCTTTGCCAATCTTCACGCCTTCAAAGCCACCGAAGCCTTCTAGGTGCGCTTTGCCTACATTGTTAATCAAACCATAGTTCGGCTCTACATAACTGCAGTACGATGCGATTTCACGTTGATGGTTAGCGCCCATTTCAACAATCCCAAACTCAATACTTTCATCCATTGCTAGCAAGGTCAAGGGGATGCCGATGTGGTTGTTTAAATTACCAACCGTTGCATAGGTTTTATATTTTTTACGCATCACAACGTTTACTAATTCTTTGGTGGTGGTTTTTCCATTCGAACCTGTAATGGCCAAAATAGGTATACCCAAGGTACGGCGATGCAGGTTTGCTAATTGTTGCAGGGTTGTAAGCACATCGTCGACCAAAAGATAGCGATCGTCTTTAACAACTTCGGGATTGTCTACAATCACAAAAGCTGCTCCCATTTCTAGGGCTGTATCTGCAAATGTATTGCCATCAAACGACGGACCTTTTAAGGCAAAAAACAAATCGCCTTTTTTAATCTTTCTAGTATCTGTTGTTACCGAACGCAACTCCATAAACTGCTCGTACAAAAATGCTAATTCCATATTCGTATTGTATTTTATCAAAAATAACAGATATTACTTAAAGTTTTCTATTCTACGATATGATATTTCTACAATTAACGCTTCAAAGTAGCAATACAGCCTTCCATACCTCTAACTGGCTGGAAGCTATTCGTGCACAACAGCCTAGTGCCGAGCTTATGGAAGTCGATAATTTTTCAGAAATATACCTGTTGAACAAAACGCTTCAATGGGCATTAGAATCGACAGTGCCCTTGATTTTACACATACATAGTTTTGATGCAGCTGTTTCTACAGGCGGACTGTTTCGTTTTTTACAAGAACTGTTGGAGAGAAAAAAACCAATCTTAATCACTCTTCTTGGGCAACATACGGGGATTGAAAAATATGTACGGGCGTTTGCAGAATATACCGTGGTGGGGACCGAGAAGGAAGCAGTGGAGCTAGTCTTAGCGAAACGGTGACTAGTGCCTTTTATTTTCTAGTCTCTGACTAGCATTATAATTGCACTGTGGAGATAATGAATGTACAGTCAAAGATTACCAAATGGTGGACACCAGTCACCGCTTCGCTCAGCCTAGTGACAAGTGAGAAATAACATTACTTCCTATTCACTATTTGCATATTATTTTTAATTACATTGACCAATATTTCATTATCAGATCTGCTACCAAAAGTTTCGATTTCTTTTTTAATACCTCCACGAAGTTCGAATTGCAATATTGATTTTTTATTTATGGTACTAGATACAGTATAGATCAAATTCAATAACATTAAAATTGCACTAAATTCAGGCTTTATATATTTAATTTCTATAATATCAACATATTCAATTTTATTACTTTTGTTCATAAATGGTAATAATGTACCCTCTTTAATTTCCACGCAACCATCCTTTGCTTCAATTGACGTCAAATCTATAAGAAGTATAAATAATAGTGCTATAGTAATTGTCACCCCAAAGAAAATCTAATTTTCATTGAATTTTATATATGCAAACAGAATCCAACAAAGCAGTATAAAACCTGTTAAATATGCCTTAAATGGGAATTCAGTTATTTTAAAATTTTCTCTTTTCATACAAAATTATTTTCAATCCTATCTAAAACCTTGACTATTCTTTATTAATTTAATCTACCTTGGGGCTTCTTTCTGCCATAGAGCAAGGTTAATCGCTAGTTAAATCGCACAAATTACTCCTTATCTAAAAGTACCGACAAGCTTGTTTGTGGTCCAAATTTTTTACAAACCAAATTTATTGAAACATTGTTTGATTTATACTGCACTGCCCCATCACACTATACTTTCTTTTCAAAGCCCCCTTTATCTAATTCTGAAGTCAAAACAAAAAAAGCTTCTTTTGCTTCAGTCTCCTTATCGAAGCCGAAATAATAAACAATATGAATTTCTCAGTCAGCTGGGGATTCTTGAATTTTAATTCTACCATTCTTTTTTATTAATGGGTGGTTAGAAAAATTAAAATTGGCAAATGTTACAGTCATATCAGTTCCTGCGAGTTGCTGCTTTTATTTTTCGTAATTAGTGAAAACAGTATCCGTTTTTAATTGATCTATTAATTGCTTATTCGTCTTAGTAATATCTAAGTCAAAAAAAACAACCCTAATTATTTTAGCATTATCACAATCACT
>JAYTLG010000340.1:0-3337 GCA_043729555.1 Cytophaga sp. | reverse complement strand
AGGCCGAAATGATGTCGTAATGCATTTCACCGTTCTTGTCGTACGACGCAACTTTCTTTTGCGCAATCTTCTGTACATATTCATCGGTGATTACGATGTCGCCTTTTGGAGATGCATCTACCACCAACTCCAATAAATTCAATAACTTTCGCGCATCACCACCCGATAATCGCAACAAAGATTCGTGTTCCTTAATTGCGATTTTTTTTGATTTTAAGTAATCATCTTGCTCCAAAGCGCGGTGTAACAATTGCACCAACTCCTCTTCGTTTAAGGGCTGCAGTACGTACACTTGGCAACGCGACAATAACGCGGGGATTACTTCGAAGGAGGGATTTTCGGTCGTTGCACCAATCAATTGGATCACACCTTTTTCTACCGCACCCAATAAAGCGTCTTGCTGCGATTTGCTGAAGCGATGAATTTCATCGATAAACAAAACTGCTTTGCCTTGCTGTTGTGCGTTTGAAATAATTTCGCGTACTTCTTTTACACCCGCACTTATTGCAGACAAGGTATAAAAAGGCAAACCGACGGTTGTGGCTAACATTTGTGCAAGGGTTGTTTTACCAACACCAGGTGGGCCCCACAAAATCATCGACGGAATTTTACCTTCTTCAACAAAACGACGAAAAACCATACCATCACCGATAAGATGTTGTTGACCATATACTTCCTCGATTTGTTTTGGTCGCATACGCTCTGCGAGTGGTATCAATTGCATAGTTTGTGTGGAGTTAAAAGCCTGCCGATTAAATCTTTTATTGCCTTCTTCAAGGTTGCCTCAGTAAATTTACATAAAATTGTCCTCGAATAGAATTTAATCATGAATAGAATACTCCGCGCACATATTTTCTTAATCATTCTTACGATTATATCGGGCTTTAATTATACCATTGCAAAATTCGTAATGCCTCAACCGATTCAAGCATCTAGTATTATTTGGATTCGGATGAGTTGTACGGCTTTGTTTTTCTATGTATTTATTGTGTTCGCCAAACGTTCATTTTTCATTGATAAAAAAGATTATGTTCGTTTATTTTTATGTGCCGTTTTTGGCATTACCATCAATCAAATTTTTTTCTTTGAAGGTTTAAGTCGAACCTCGCCCATCAACACATCCCTTATCATGTCTGGCATACCGATAACGGTATTTATTTTATCGGTTATTTTTTTGAATGAAAAAATGTCGAAATGGAATGTGTTTGGTTTGATATTAAGCGCTTCGGGTGCAGTGATTTTATTGTTGGATTCGCGCGGAAAATTTGAAGGCTTATTTATCGGCGATGTATTTATTTTAGTGAATGCTATTTCCTATGGTATCTTCTTAATACTTGCACGCCAACTGATGCGGAGCTATGATTCGGTAACAGTTATTTTCTGGATTTTCTTAATGGGTACTTTTTTAAGTTTTCCGTATTGTTACTTCAATTATGAAGTAACGGATTGGGCACACATCCCCATGTATGCATGGCTTGGATTGGGTTTTATCGTGGTATTTGCAACCATCATTAATTATTACATTGGCGTGGATGTATTGAAAGATATTAGTCCTGCGGTGTCCAGCATGTATGTGTATATTCAACCGATTGTTACAACGGCTGTGGCCATGTATTTTGGCTCTGACAAATTAGACGGACAAAAATTAATCAGTAGTCTAGCCATTTTAGTGGGTGTTTACTTAGTTTCTAAAACGACTCCCAAAGCGGTTGAAGTAGAATAAGCAACCGCTTTGACCAAGAACTATGCATTTGATTTTTAAACACATAGATTTATTTCCAAGGACAAAAATCCATGTTCTGAATTAATAAAGGGCTTTTTAGGAAATATCTGAGACATAAGAGGCTACTTTTGAGATAAAATTAAAAGTATAATTTCTAGTAGTTGATTAAAATAACGTTATTTTTGTATAAACAAGTACAATCAATTTACACTAGGTCATTTAATATTATGAACATCTTTGTTGGAAGTCTTCCATTCAGTTTACAAGAAAACGAATTACAAGAATTTTTTGAAGAATACGGTGAAGTTAGCTCTGCTAAAATTATCACTGACAAATTCACAGGAAGAAGCAAAGGCTTCGGTTTTGTTGAGATGCCTGATGATGCGCAAGCACAAAAAGCAATCGACGAATTGAACGGTGCTGAAGTTAGCGGACGTACAATCGTTGTTAATAAATCAGAAGAGAAAAAAGACGGTCCAAAAAGATCTAGCTTCGGCGGCGGTGGCGGCGGCGGATATAGTGGCGGTGGCGGTAATCGTGGCGGTGGCTACGGTGGCGGCGGCGGCGGTGGTTACAGCGGCGGAGGCGGCGGTGGCAACAGCAGAGGATTTGGCGGAAGCGGATCTGGCCGTACGAGCAGAGGTGATCGTTAATTCATAGAATTATATCATTAAAAAGGGTTTTGTAACAGTGTTACAAAACCCTTTTTTTATGTGTTCAATCCAAACATAGACAATCTATTCTGCTTTTTAAAGTCTAAACAAATTTTCGAATACTCATCATAATACCTAAATGCATTGCTTCGTGGTAATTGTTAAAAGCTATTGCATCTTCAATGGAAGAAATTAGAAAGCCGGTAGATGTCGTAAATTCTTTGTAAGTTTTGAAAACCCCATCATTATAATCTTGCTGTGTTTTCGTTAATGGTTCAGGCAACAACGTTTTTATATGATCAAGCATCGCTTGAGAATCCTTGCCAGTAGGTTTTGATCCGTTCTTAAAATGCTGAAACAATTCCTCAGACACAGACATCGGCAAGCCAGATGCACCGTATACGAGGCGCTGCTGCACCACAACAATATGACCTATGTTCCAAATTAAATTATTGCTAAACCCTTCAGGAATGGCATTCAATTGTTCAAGTGTATAACCGTTCAAATATTTCAAATAGACTTCTCTATTCGTATTCCAAATTTTAAATATTGATTCCATTGTACCTTTAATTATTTATGCTTTGTGACAACAATCGCTTGTTGAATTTGGTTCAAGATATGTTTTATTGATTTCTACATTAAACCCTTTCAGGGTTTTCCCCTTCGTGTTTGTTTCAGTATTTTGTTATTCATGTTAAAGCCCTATCGGGCTTTGAGAAAATATTAAGATAAGTGCAAAAATTCCGGAGGGATTAAATGTGATTATATATATATTAAACCCTTTCAGGGTTTTCCCCTTCGTGTTTGTTTCAGTACTTTGTTATTCATGTTAAAGCCCTATCGGGCTTTGAGAAAATATTAAGATAAGTGCAAAAATCCCGAAGGGATTAAATGTGATTATATATATATTAAACCCTTTCAGGGTTTTCCCCTTCGTGTTTGTTTTAGTACTTTGTTATTC
>JAYTLG010000339.1:0-19974 GCA_043729555.1 Cytophaga sp. | reverse complement strand
ATCTCAAACAATGGTTGTATAAACCTGCACCAAAATACAAGCAGGCAATCTTATACATTAGAATTAAAGCCGAGTGCGGATCGAGTTTTTTTAACAAGTCGTCGATGTCCTCTTTTCGCTCTACAAATAGCTTCTTTACACCCGCATGAAACTCCCCTGTAAGGAAAAAAAGGTTCAATTCGTGAATAAAATAATACTTTAACAAACTCGTTTTCAGCCGTTCATTAAAATAAATAGTACTATCATTTGTAAAGTTAATGAGCTTGTGTTTGGTTGCTACAAACTCATTAAAATAATTTACTTTAAATTCAGCTATCATTAAGTTATTCAGAGCCTTAACATAATTTTCTGGTGAAAATTTAATTCGGTCTGGATTCTCTTCATACAAATCAACTAACTTATTGGCATACAGGTGTCCATTATAAAAATCTTGTAAAAAGAAGTAGTATCCAATGTACAATAGGTATAATGTTGTTTTTTCTCCAAGAGAAAGGTCTTCTTCTTTATAATCAGGTAAATGACTGATAAAATATTCTTTTACCCGAATGGAGTCTTCTTCGTCGCGAATAAAACCAATACGGGTATAATAGGAGTTTAGTTTGATGCTCAAATTCGAAAACATGTTGATGTTATGAATTTGAGAGTTGATTTTTTGAACGTCTTCAATAATCGCATCAACCGTTTCTTCAATATCCTCGTCAATGGTAAGCATCAAAATACTCTTCTCGAGCTTGATAATTTCCAGTGTCAGCTCCAAATTTTCGTGTACTTGCGACAATCGACGTGCCTTTTTCAAGCACGATTTGCCTTGTTGATACAGTCGACGTTCGAATAAAAGCTGGGCAAAATCGATTTGCTCGCGTATCTGGAGATCTAATATTTTGGGTAAATTATATTGGCGAAGCGATAACAAGACCTTTTCGTAGAGATAGGCTTTCAAATTAGACAGCTGTGACGCCTTAATTGCCGGAATAACTTCCGTGACACGCTCCTCACTAAACACCTTTTGTTTGTTCAAATAGTCAAACAAGAGCAGCATTTTCTTATCCTCTGGGTTGCCCGTGGTGCTGTGGCTTAATTTAAAGTGTCTTTTCTCGTTCGGACTGAGCGAATGTATGAGATCAAAGAGGCTTTTCGACTTAACTCTAGACATAACAGTTATTTTTATTCAAATGAATTAATAATCAATTGACAATGCAATATAATTATTTGTTGGAAATCGTAAAAATTAATTTTTGGATGGATTCATTCAAATATCTTGGAGCGATGCCCCAAGTTTAAATATGTCAGGCTTACAGCCTGAAGATTCTTCGTGAACGGAAAAGCCTGCAAGGCTTTCATAAATTAGCTTGGGCTATCGCCCCAAGTGAGGAGAGCATTTTTATTGATACTTTTGCTCTCTTTGCGAAAAACCGTTACGCACCTTGCGGTTTAAATAACAAAAAAAGAGTCACGCTACACAACATGACTCTTCAATATTTCTGTACGCTCACGTTTAAACCAAGTCGTCGGACCACAAAAAGTTGTCTAACGACAGAGTAAAAGGAACCTTATTTATATAACTTCTTGTAATTCGATTTTCCTTCTTTCAGAAAATCCACATACGAATCAATGTTCGTCTCAAAGGCAATCGGCTCGGCCAATTCTTTCTCTGTATTCGGATCTAAGATTACATAAAATGGCTGTGCAACGAAGTTAAATCGCGTGTTTTGGAAATCGTGGTTTTGTTTACCAATTGACTTTTTAATTTTCTGATCCTTTTCAGATGTATACCATTCGTTTTCAGGTAATTCCTTACGGTCGTCCACATACAAAGCTACCACCACAAAGTCTTCGTTTAGGTGCTTAAGAACCGTAGAATCAGCCCAAACGTTGCGTTCCATATACCTACAATTGTTGCAACCGTGGCCTGTGAAATCTATAAACAAGGGTTTGCCTTGTTTCTTCGCGCAAGCCAAAGCTTCTTTATAATCAAAGTAGCCTTGTAAGCCCAAAGGCAAATGTAAAAACTCACCAAACTTAGGTGTGCCGCAAATTTTATCCGTATCTGTTGTATAATCTTCCAATGGAGGAAGATATCCCGATAATTCTTTCAAGGAATTTCCTGCGATTCCTGTGCCCAAATAGCCTGCAAAAACCAATACCAAAATTGCCAATATTCTGCGTGGCCAAGCAATAGGGCCTTTATCAGCTTCTGAAAATTTGATGAGATTCAATAAATAAAGTCCCAATAAAAAGAATACCAACACCCATATTAATAGGAAGGTGTTTCTATTTAAGATATTCCAACCTTCAACTTGATCGGCAATGCTTAAGAATTTAAGCGCCAATGCCACTTCGATAAAACCTAAACTCACTTTTACGGTATTTAACCAGCCACCCGATTTGGGCATCGATTTCAACCAATTTGGGAATAGGGCAAATAAGGTAAATGGTAATGCAAAAGCAGTCGAATACGCAATCATTCCTACAACAGGTTTCAAAATTTCGCCGCCTGCAGCCGATAATAGGATGGTGCTTACTATTGGACCGGTACACGAAAAGGAAACCAACACGATGGTAAAGGCCATAAAGAATAACCCGAGGTAACCACCCTTATCTGACTGTTTATCAACTCTGTTTATAAAAGCATTGGGCAACGTAATTTCAAATAAACCAAAGAAAGACAAAGCAAAAACTATGAATATAACTGTAAACAAGACATTGGGAAACCAATGCGTACTCATGAAATTGGCAAACTCCGGACCGTTGATTTTGGCAATCACCACACCGATTAAGGTATAGATTGCAACAATTGATAAGCCATAAATAATGGCTTTGCGCACCGATTCTTTTTTAGAAGAAGACGAATTTGAGAAAAACGAAACCGTCATCGGCACCATCGGAAATACACAAGGTGTTATAATAGAGACAAAACCTGCCGCAAAAGCAATTAATGCAAACAACAATAATGACACATCTTCTTTTACTCCCCCACGTTCTTTAATGGTGATAGTTGCATTTGATGATTCAACTTTGGGCGCTTGTGATTTAAGTACATGACCTGTTTTACTTTTAACTGCTAAACTATCTTTTAAAAGCTTAATAATTTGCTCGTTGATGCTATCTCTTTTTACAAGATTATCAATATGGCGAGCAATTGTTTGCAATTCAGATTCGGGAATAGATACTTTTTTTTCTGCTTGAACTTGAAACGTGAAAAGCAAACATGTGATGATGTAAACGATATATGCTCTCATTATTTGCTATACTTTTTAACGAAACTCTTTAGATAGTCAACACTTATATCGTTGCCTTTCGAATCTCGCTGAATTAATTTTTTCTTTTCAGCTTCCATGCTTTCTATACTTGCTGGAGTCTTAGTATTTTCAGAAGTTACAGGAGTTTTAACTTCTGGTGCAACCACTGGTTTATCTGTTTTTTTAGCAGGTAAAATTGTTAATCCTTTAAATTCAAATTCCGCATCTCCAGGAACACATTTTCCTTCCGTACACGCTTGAAAATTTACTGTCAAGACTATTTTAGGTGCATTATTCAGAATAATAATTTTTTGTCTAAATTCTGCATGACCTACAAAATAGGTTATATCTCCATCCCAAATAGGATCAAATTTATTCTTGGGATTAATGGCTTTCGTTTTACCCAATAATTTAAATCCATTATCTGTGGTAAATTCAAACTCGGTTAAAGTTGGGCCAAGGTTTGGGTCAAAATCATTTGAATACATATACCAATCTGCAATAATCTTAGCCGTAGCTACAATTTCAACCGTGTCGCCAACATGTATTTCTTTAGAAGAAAGAGTGAATGACCATTTAGCTGGTTCCAAACTTTCTGCAAAAGCAAAAGTAGAAAGCAAGCAGCTAGTCATTAGTATCAAAATTCGTTTCATAGTATAAAAGACAAAATTTAAAGCTATTAAGTTCTAACGCAGATAATAGTCGTTAAAGTCTGCGAAACCTGACAAACCTTCGCAATGATGAAATTCCAATCCGCCTCGGCGGAACAAAAGACAATTCGCCGCGGCGAACCAAACGGACAGAAATTTCCTCGCTACGAGCTAGCGGTGCAATAACGAACAAGTGATCGACGGACAAAAAAGCCGCCTGACCACAGCTCTAATTCGTTACGCCAGCGAGAAATTTGATATTGAGTCGCTTTCAAAACAAACAACGACTCTAATCCAAACTTTCCCCTAAATCCAATTAATCCAAATCCTGCTGACCAAAGTACTTGTGAAACAACACAATCGTTTCAATTCCTTTCAAATAGTTAAATACTTTATAATGTTCATTTGGCGAATGGATGGCATCCGAATCCAATCCAAAGCCCATCAATACCGTCTTTAAACCAAGCACACGTTCAAACAAAGCAACAATTGGAATACTACCGCCTTCGCGCATTTGGATTGGTTTTTTATTCCAAGCCTCGGCAAAAGCTGCTTCCGCTGCTTTGTAGCCAGCACTATCTGTTGGTGTAATTGCGGGTTCACCACCGTGGTGGGGAATAACTTCTACTTTTACTGATGCCGGAGCAACAGACTTAAAGTAATTTGTAAATAATTCCGTGATTTTATCGGGTGTTTGATTCGGTACCAAACGCATTGAAATTTTTGCTTGTGCCACAGAAGGCAAAACCGTCTTCGCGCCTTCACCGATATAACCACCCCATATTCCGTTTACATCCAAAGTCGGACGAATAGAAACACGCTCTAACGTTGAGTATCCTTTTTCGCCTTCAACATCTGCAATGTTCAATGCATTTTTGTAGGTATCCAAATTGAAAGGTGCACTATTCAAAGCTTTTCGTTCTTCATCCGACAATTCTACCACATCGCCATAAAAACCTGGGATGGCAATGTGATTGTTTGCGTCTTTCATGCCCGCAATCATTTCACACAAAATGTTGATTGGGTTTGCTACCGCACCACCATAAACACCGGAGTGTAAATCTCTGTTTGGACCCGTAACTTTTACTTCTAAATAACTTAAGCCGCGTAAGCCAATAGTTATAGAAGGGGTATCAACAGAAAATATTGCTGTATCTGAAACCAAGATGACATCTGCTTTCAGTTTCTCTTTATTGTTTTCTAAAAACGGACCAAGATTATCGGAACCCACTTCTTCTTCGCCTTCAATCATGAATTTGATGTTGCAAGGCACATCCTTCATTGCCGTCAAAATCTCCAATGCTTTGATGTGCATGTACACTTGTCCTTTGTCGTCGCAGGCACCACGTGCATAAATGTTTCCGTCTTTAATGACAGGTTCGAAGGGAGGTGAAGTCCACAACTCGTAAGGATCTGCAGGCTGCACATCGTAATGACCATACACCAAAATTGTTGGCTTCGACGGATCAACCATTTTCTCTGCATATACAACCGGGTTTCCGCCCGTTTCGCAAAGCTCTGCTTTATCGGCACCTGCTTTTAAAAATTGTTCTTTCGCAAATTCTGCAGCACGTATCACATCTGCTTTAAATTTCTTATCGGCACTAACCGAAGGTATTTTCAACCAGTCAGATAATTCACCAATAAATCGATCTTTATGTTGTTCTACATAAGCAGAAACAGAAGCAGCAGTAAGTTGAGACATAGTATTTGGTTGTGAGTAAGATTTTTCGGATAAATTTTTAACGTTGTATTAATGGCTCAAACATTTTCCTAATTGATTCAAATCGTTCCTTTTCAAAAATATTATCAATCCAACGGCCATTTATTCCA
This sequence comes from Cytophaga sp., assembly GCA_043729555.1. GTDB lineage: Bacteria > Bacteroidota > Bacteroidia > Cytophagales > Cytophagaceae > Cytophaga. The sequence goes on along the minus strand of JAYTLG010000339.1, from coordinate 14,252 downwards.
CAACGGATAAAATCTATTTCGTTATAAAACCTAATGTCTGATTCTGAAATAGAATTTGAAATATTTTGTTGTGAAACAATTGATTGCGATAAAAGTGTTTCATCTTCATAAAACTCAATCCCTAAACTCATTAATTTATTTTTTAGTGTTTGATGAGTTATAGTTACAAGTTTTATTACTTTTTCTTTACTATCAAGTGACTGTAGTTTTATCAAAAAATGTGCTGTATTATTTTCCATTAATTAAAATTTGTTACGAATAATTATTAATTTTTTATACAACGAACTGAAATACCATAGGTTTTACGATAAGACGCCAAAACAAAGTCATCTAATTCTATTCCATATACTTCAGATAATGGTGATGTGCCAGATGTATTTTTTAAATATATCCACCAATAACATTGACTATTTTTATTATCCATAAACTTACCATTAAATGGATCCCTATATCCTATTTGCAATGCTGAAAAACCGGAGCTGTTACTACCTCTATTTGTATTCCATGAAATTCTAAAATTATTAGCATTAAGACGATCTGCTTCTAAATCTCCTCCTCTCATAAAATAAATCACCTCAGAATTATTAGGTACATGCCAACCAATAGGACAAAGGTTATTGTTTTCAATTGTGAAATAATTATATAAAGCGCCGCTTTTATTTAAAGTATATTTTGTACTATCATTTCTAAACCAACACATAGCTGGACTTTTCGTATTTATCCAGATTGCAGAATCTTTTATTACAGGAATTGATTTCCCATCATTAAATTTAGTTACATTTAAATTTTCTGCCATCCATTCTTGATTTCCAATTATAATAGTTTTATAAATATTTCCATCAATATCTTTTACAGTTCCATATATTGGAGTATTTGCATTACTAGTAGATTTTGTTTGAATCCGTTCCATATAAATTGTTCGAATGGTTTCGGATTCATTGAGTGATGTTTGTTTATTAACGATAAATGTTAAACTAAAACTTGTATTTTTATATGTCGTTATTAATTCATCATTTTCTATTTCGCTATTTTGAAATTTAAAACCATAGTTTACTGCAGAAGATTTTTCTAAATTATATTTGTCTCCATCAGATAATTGATATCTTAATTCCTCAAATTTTGAGCCCTTTAAAGTTAATGTAAACCAACCATTTGCTTTACTATTATAATCACTTTTTTTATACGTCCATTTTATGGTTGATGTACCATTCTCAACTCTCTCTGAACCTTCGAATTTCCAGCCTTTTTTCGTAATATATGTATCAACTGCATCCCAATTAGGAAGGCTATAGATTGTTTGCATATCACCAATACTTAGGTTTTGCGCAATCGCCTGAAATCCGAATATTTGTAATAAAAATAAAAAGACTAGCTTTTTCATATTAGTTGAAATTTTTGATAACGAATATAACCATAAATACTTAATTCTGTCCCGTTTCTGGCTTTGGAATTTTCAAATCCACCTCTTTAAATAATTCATTTATAAATTTTTGCATTTTATCTATCAAAAAAATTAAATATTCAGGAGATTCAATTCTAGCTTCCCAAGCATCAATTATAATACCACTGGGAATTATAAAACTATTTCTCTTTGTTTCTTCTATTATGCCATCAAAATGAACTATTGCATTTCTTAATATTTTATCATTTTCAATTTGCAATAATATTAAATTTGAGCTTCTCATTGCTACTCCAACCTCACTAATCAGATAATTTCTAATTCTCTCTATATCATTGTTACCTGGTATTTTTTTATTTAATTGTTTTTCTAACTTTAAAGAAGATTTAAGTAACTGACAAAGCTTTTTTAATTTAATCTCGAGAATAGAATATGAAGATACCAGTATAGCATTTCTCTGCAAATATTTCATTGTATTAATTGCGCTTTCTTCTGAATCATAAAGTTGACTATGATATTGACTTCCTTCTTCTGCATTCAATAACTTCAAAAAGTAATCCTTTTCAATCGATTGTTTCAACTTCTCTAGTTTATATTTAATTATATCTTCATGATACATTAACGTTTCTTTTAATGAAGTAAAACAACTATTAATCTCATGCTCTAAGCAATATAGTTCTACCCAATTAAATGTTTTTATATTATCTGAATTGAACATTTTTTCTTCCTTAACTTCTTTCACAACAGTTATGTAATCAAGGCTTTTAACCAACTCCATAAATAATGGAGCTTTATTGTTTTCAATATCTAAAATTACTTTCATAATGTTGTATTAAGTATTTTTGGTGTAGAATAACGTTAATCATTTAACATCCAACAGCAGTGGGTTATCCGCCGCCGTAGTACAACAACAAGTAGATTTGTGGTTGTGGTAAGTGTCGTAAATAGTATTTCTGTTATTTAAATTTTATGAAATAACAAAAACAAGCCAGCAAGTGGCTTTTACTGTCTTTTTTTGGTTTTCAAATATAAGACAATAAAACTAATTTATTGTCTTATATTGGCTTTTTACTATATTTGTAAAAACATCTACTATTTTGGCTAAAGAGTTTGTAATAGAACAACTTAAATTGACTTTTCAGGATAGAGATTCCTTCTCTAGAGAAGAATTGTGGGATTTTTACAGAATTTACGAACCCAATCTTATTGAAGGCACTTTGGGGTGGAGAATTTACCACCTTAAGGAGAAAAAAATTATTCGCTCAATAAAGAAAGGTATATATACACTTTCTTATAAGCCAGTATATAAGCCAGAAATTGATAATAAGCAAAGAGATCTGTTTTTGAAGATAAACAAACAGTTTATAGACATAAAAGCATGTATCTGGACAACCAGAGGGCTAAGTGAGTTTATGCTTCATATACCAAGCAAAAACAGTATAATTGTTGAAGTAGAAAACGATGCAATAGAAACCGTGTTCCATTTTCTCAAAGATGCCAACGTTAAGAATGTATTTTTGCAACCAACAGAAAAGGAAATGGAGATGTATGTGTATGAATTGGAAGATCCGATCATCATAAAATCTCTGGTTACAAAATCACCCTTAAAAAAGCAAAAAAAAGTATCGTCTCCATTACTTGAAAAAATATTGGTCGATGTATTTTCCGATAAAATCGTGTTCAATGCATTTCAAGGAAATGAACTCTCCACCATTTTTAATAACGCTTACAATAAATATGAAATCAATTTTTCGAAGCTTCTTACCTATGCCAAACGAAGAGGTAAGGAGAAAGAAATAATTGATTTTATGATTTCGAAAACGAACATTTCAAACACACTTTTTAAATGATTACGCAATACAGCTTAACACCTGAATGGCTTACTGAAAAACGACTGGTATATAAAAAATCAGATCCTTCCATAATGGAACGAGTGATATATGCCTTGCACCTACTTGAAGAACTTACAAAGACTGACCTTACATTTATTTTCAAAGGCGGTACAAGTCTTCTATTATTAATGGATGAACCAGCTAGATTTTCTATTGATATTGATATCATTATCTCAAACAAAATAACTAAAGAGGAATTAGAAAAAGAACTTTCAAAAATAATCGGGGTTAATGCATTCAAAAGTTTTGAGTTAGACGAAAGACGAAGTTATAGAGGAGACATTCCTAAAGCACATTATCGATTTATCTATAATTCCGCTACTATTAAAAAAGAGCAGGAAATATTATTGGATATTTTATTTGAAGAAAGTAGTTATCCTACACTTGTTAAAAGACCTATTACCTGTGAATGGATTCATCACGAAGGAGCACCATTGGTTGTAACAACTCCTGACATTCATTCTATAACAGGCGATAAACTTACTGCTTATGCACCTAACACAATAGGCGTACCTTATGGAAGGGATAAAGAAAAAGAAATCATAAAACAGTTGTTCGATGTAGGTACACTTTTTGATCAGATTACAGATATTGAAATTGTTAAAGTTTCATTTATTGCAATTGCAGAAAAAGAACTTTTATACAGAAAAGACAAAAAATTAACATTAGACGATGTGTTGAATGACATTTTTGAAACGGGTCTTTTACTTGCTAGAAGAGATACACAACCTGATTCTATTTCAACTAAAAACTTGAGCGAACTAAAAAAAGGTATCTCACAATTTGGTTACTTTATTTATAAGGGAAATTTCAGAATAGAAGATGCACAATTGGCAAGTGCAAAGGCTGCTTATTTATCAGCTATGATAAAATCGGATTACAAAGGAGAAATAAAAAAGCATACTATAGGCATTTCAACAGAACGTATTCTACATATAGACTTTCAATATCTGAACAAAAAATTAAAATTTGTTCCTGAAGCATTATTTTATTGGAATGAAACGATTAAATTACTTTATACAGAATAACAATTTCAGTTTAAAAAAAACCTGCCCTTGAGCCATTATTTCCAAAGTAAAATAACATCCAATAGCAGTGGGTTGTTGGCCGTATGGCACAACAACGAGTTGATTTGTGGGTTTGGTAAGAATAGGAAATAGATACAAGCTTCGTGAAATCAATTTTTCCCTCCATTTGGAATTTGTTTTTTGTTCTGCGTCGGCGGATTGGAATTTCTTCGGCAATCTTTAAAGTTTTAATCCTACATCTCCAAACCCCCTCCACGCCTGCACACCACCCGTATGCAAAGCAACAATCACAGAGCCCTTTTTAAAATATCCTGATTCAATTTTGTCTAGTAAGCCAAATAGCATTTTGCCATTATAAATCGGGTCCAATAAAATTCCGGTTTGTTGTTCAAAGGATTTTACAAATTCAATGAGTTCGGGCTTCATCTTTCCATAGCCACCAAACACGTATTCCGAAGTAAAGAGCGCTAATTTCGTTCTGTCAAATTCGTCTTTCAACAATTCGGCAACTTCATCAATAACATAATCGCCATTTTTCAAAGCTGAAAAAACCAATAACTTTGCATCTAGATCTTTTATTCCTTTCATCAAACCGGCAAAGGTACCGCCCGTGCCACAAGGCGTAGCGATATAATCAAACGGGATGTCTATTTCAGCTACCAACTCAGCAACGCCTTCTATGGCAAATTTATTTGTTCCACCTTCGGGAATAAAATAAAAATCTTCTAATTTAGAATTACTTAATTCAAAGGCTAATAAATTATTCTCTCGAATGCTTCTGTACTGTTCTCGTGAAACAAAAACGAATTCCATTCCCAATGCTGCTGCATCTTTTAGCGTTGGATTTTCAATCAACAATTCATCGCCCCGAATAATCGCCTTGGTTTTCAAACCATGTTCTTTGCCATACGCAGCCGTTGCAATGATGTGATTTGAATAAGCACCACCACAAGTCAACAATCCCGTTTTACCTTCCCGCAAACATTGCTGCACATTGTATTTCAGCTTTCGGATTTTATTCCCACCGTATAAGGGCTGAATGAGATCGTCACGCTTTACATACAATTGTACGCCAGCCTTTTCGGTTTGGGGAAGATTTATACGTTGAAGTGGACTTGATTGCATCCTGTAAAGATAAAGGATTTATTTATTGGTTTCGCCTATTAAGCGTTGCTGCCTAAACGAAGCGTTATCAGGCTGAAAGTCTGATATAGAATAGCTAGGGGCAACACCCCTAGTCAGTAACCTCCGTGAAAATTTATAGTATCATTATTCGAACAAGTCGTCGGACCACAAAAAAGTGGTCTGACGACTGAATACAATTCAATCTTTCGTAAATTACTAGTCAAAGACTAGAAAAATAATAGACACTAGTCCCCGCTGCGCTAAGACTAGCGCCAGAGAAGTCTTATTGTGTATTCAGGCGTTTGGAATTTGTTTTTTGTAATTTGGAATTTACACCATGATGCGGTTTAACATTCTCATTTACGTATATTTGTGGTTATGGCAGAAAATGACATTTCAGAAGAATTAGAAGACGGTTTTAGTGAAGACGAATTATTTGAGCATCACCGAGTAGTTTGTGATCCGGGGCAATCTCCTATCCGTATTGATGTATTTTTAATGTCGCGTATTCAATACGCAATACGTTCGCGCATACAATATGGTATCGAAATTGATTCTGTTAAAGTAAACGATAAATCAACCAAAGCGAGTTATAAAGTTAAACCGGGCGATGTCATTACCATTTCTCTACCGCATCCGCCAAGAGAAGATGTATTGATTCCGGAAGATATTCCATTGGATATTGTTTACGAAGACGATCAAATTCTGATTGTAAACAAAAAACCGGGAATGGTTGTGCATCCTGCACACGGCAACTGGACAGGCACGCTTGTAAATGCTTTGGCGTTTCACTTCGAAAATTTACCGACGCATGTAAACGGTAGAATCCGTCCGGGTTTGATACACCGTATTGATAAAGATACTTCTGGTTTATTGGTGATTGCAAAAACAGATTATGCCATGACCTTTATGGCAAAACAATTTGCAGACCACAGCATTGAACGTACCTACTATGCAATCTGTTGGGGTGTTCCCGATCCAAGAAGCGGAACGATACAAAATTATTTAGGTAGAAGTGTAAAAGATCGCAAACTCGTAACAACCTACGAAAGCGAAGAGGATGGTAAACTTGCCATCACGCATTTCAAAACCCTTGCAGCCTATCATTATGTAGCATTGATTCAGTGTAACTTGGAAACAGGTCGTACTCACCAAATCCGTGCACACATGAAATCCATCGGCCACTCGTTATTTAACGATATGAGTTATGGTGGAAATTCGGTAGTGAAAGGCACGGTTACCGGCAAGTACAAACAGTTTGTTGAAAATTGTTTCAAGCTTTTACCACGTCAAGCACTCCACGCTAAAACATTGGGTTTCATACACCCAACAACAAAAGAGTTTATGAAATTCGATAGTGAGATACCGGCCGATATGCAAGCCGTATTGGATAAGTGGGAACGCTATGTGGGGGAAGAAAAATAAGATTATCTGAACTATGATTTTTGTGATTAAAATGATTTACATGATAACATTTTCAATCATCCTTTTTTCATATAAATCAAACGAATCATAGTTCAGACTAAATTCTGTAGTCATGTCAACAGGTATTCGCTACATGCTTCTATCAATCGTATCGTTTTCACTCATGCATTTGTGTGTGAAAGCGATACCAGAGATTCCTGTTTTACAAACAATTTTCCTTCGATCCGTTTTTTCAATCGTCTTCTGTTACATTGCTATTAAACAAGCAAAGGTTTCTGTTTGGGGAAATAACAAACCGTTTCTGATTTTACGTGGATTGGTTGGCATGTTTTCGCTCATATGCTTTTTCTATTCCATACAAAAGCTTCCGCTAGGCACTGCTGTTACCATCGGCAATCTGGTTCCCTTCTTTACATTGTTCCTTGCCTTTCTTTTTCTCAAAGAAAAGATTCCACATATAAAATGGCTTTTCTTCGGCGTCTCTTTTGCAGGTGTTTTGTTAATGAAAGGACTTGACACAGATCTTCCAACGGTAGGAATTATTTTAGGCTTGTGCGCCGCCTTCTTTACTGCAACAGCACATTTCGTGGTGCGCAAGCTGCGCGACACCGATGATACTTCGGTGATTATGTTTTACTTTCCATTCATTACCATTCCGTGTATGTTGCCTTTCATTTTTACAGAATGGAAAACACCGGATGCTCGTGAATGGTTGTTCCTATTGTTGATCGGCATTACCACACACGTCGGACAACTATTCCTAACCAAAGCATACAAACACGAAGAAGTTAAAAATATCTCTTATGTATATTACTTAGGCATCGTACTTTCCTTTATCTACGGACTTGTTTTCTTCAACGAATTCATCAGCCTGAAATCCTCTGTTGGAGTGGGATTGGTGATTTTAGGGATGCTGTTTAATGTATTTGTATAGCGTGTGAAATTCCAAATAACAAAAATCAAATTCCAAACAGCTCAAAACACAAAAGCAGTGTTTGAATATTTTATTTTTTTAAAACGAAGAGCAAATTTATGGATCATTTTCTCCGTTTGAAATTTGTGTTTTGTTATTTGGAATTTATAAAGCTTCTCTTTCAGCCTTGATACGTTCCAATTCAAGAACATCAATTTTATCCTTTGCTCTGTCACAAGCTTTCTTACTTTCAATTAATTGATTGATATGTAAAAACTTAATTGGAATTTCAAAAATTAAAGCAGTGGACCCTACTGCAAAACACGAATCAAATGTGTCTTGCTCAAAACCTTTTATATACGTCATCAAATCCAACTCCATTCCTGAATTAAGTCTAATAGAAGACCAGCCTGGCACAAAATCCATTCGTTCAACCTGAGGCAAATCTCCTAAACCAATTTGAGCCAATGATTTTCTTAATCCAATTCTGTTCTGTGGAGTATCTTTAAACCAAACATCTAAGTCAGCAGTTGTTCTAGAAAACCCATTTAAATTTGTTGCAAAACCACCTACCATAATATATTGGAAATCATTTTCATAAAATGATTTCCAAAGTTCTAATACTTCCTCGTCAAAAATGTCCATTACTCTTTTGGCTTATGGTCTGAATGAATAATCGTTGCATTGCGCAACATCCGATCAATCTTCATTAATTTCATTAACATCAAAAAGCGCTCCTCATAAACATTTAACTGCTTATTATTTGAAGGCGCATTTTGATTATTATTAATGTGTTTCATTTGAAGAATGATTAAGATGGTAATACCAAGATACAGAACATTATGAAAATTCCAAATAACAAAAAACAAATTCCAAACAGCTGAAAACACAAAAGCAGTGTTTGTATATTTTATTTTTTAAAAACGAAGAGCAAATTTATGGATCATTTTCTCCGTTTGTATTTTGTTATTTGATTTTTTGGAATTTAAAAAAGCCCTAAGCTTTTTTAGCTGCATTCCAATACGCATCCATCTCCGCTAGACTCATTTCATTTAATTCCTTGCCATCTTTCTTCGATTCGGTTTCTAAATATTGAAAACGTTTAATGAATTTTTTATTGGTGCGTTCCAACGCATCTTCGGGATTGATGTTTAAGAAACGTGCATAATTTATCAGCGAGAAAAATAAATCGCCCAATTCACCTTCGGCTTTAACAACATCAATATTTTTTTCGTCTTCAATATTAAACTCCGCTTTAAACTCAGCAAGTTCTTCTTCTACTTTTGCCCACACTTGTTTCTTTTCATCCCAATCAAAACCTGCACCACGTGCCTTCTCTTGTATACGTGTTGCCTTAATCATGGCTGGCAACGATTTGGGCACGCCACTTAAAATAGATTCCGACTTCGGCTTCTCGGTCATTTTAATTTGCTCCCAATTGCGCTTCACGTCTTCTTCATCCTCTACCTTTACATCGCTGTAAATATGTGGGTGTCGACGAATCATTTTTTCGGAAAGGGAATTCAACACATCACCAATGTCAAAGTGTTTTGTTTCAGAAGCAATGCGGGCATAAAAAACCAAGTGCAATAAAATATCGCCCAATTCTTTTTTTATTTCTTCCATATCCTTGTCAACGATGGCATCCGACAACTCGAACGTTTCCTCGATGGTTAGATAGCGCAAACTTTCAATGGTTTGTTTTTTATCCCAGGGACATTGTTCGCGCAATTCATCCATAATGGTTAATAAACGATCGAATGCTTGTAGTTGCTCAGCTCTTGAATTCATAACAAATTGTCATTTTTAAGAAACAAATATCTTAAATCCATTCGGCTTTGGTTACCATATCCATAATTATTATGCACCCGATGAGATATTATTGATAAAAGAGAAAGATTGTAAAGGTTCTTTTAGTAAATTTGGTTAGAAACAACTCTTTTTAATTGTGACTTTAATTAAATCTATTTCTGGAATTCGCGGTACTATTGGCGGGAAACCAGGCGATTCGCTTACTCCAATCGACGTTGCTAAATTCGCTGCTGCTTATGTCACGTGGGTGAAAACAACTTCCCAAAGCAATGCCATTGTTATTGGTCGCGATGCACGTTTATCGGGTCCATGGGTATCTTCTATCATTACCGAAACACTCCGTTGTTTGGGCCTTGATGTAGTAGACTTAGGATTATCAACCACACCAACGGTTGAAATGGCCGTGGTTTGGGAAAAAGCTGCAGGTGGTATCATCATCACGGCAAGTCACAATCCAGGCAATTGGAATGCATTGAAGTTATTAAATTCAGATGGCGAATTCATTTCTGCTAAAGACGGGAAAACTATTCTTGGTTTAGCAAAAAAAGAAAATGTTGAATTTGTTGACGTAAAACATTTTGGTACTTACCGTACAGACGATAGCTATATCCAAAAACATGTTGATGCTATTTTGGCATTGCCCTTGGTTGATGTTCAAGCCATTCGTGATAAAGATTTTAAAATTGCTATAGACTGCGTAAACTCTACGGGTGGTATTGCTCTTCCGATATTATTAAAAGCATTGGGTGTGAAACACGTTGCAGAGTTTTATTGCGAACCCGATGGACATTTTCCGCACAATCCAGAACCACTTGCCGAAAATCTTTCATTTATTTCAAATGAAATAGAAAAAGGTCATTATGATTTGGGTATAGTTGTGGATCCAGATGTAGATCGTTTGTGTTTTGTAAACAACGATGGCTCTATGTTTGGTGAAGAATACACCTTGGTTGCAATTGCTGATTATGTGTTAAAACACACGCCTGGTAATACGGTTTCCAATTTGTCTTCAACCAAAGCATTAAAAGATGTAACAGAAAAATATGGTAAGAAATACATTGCTTCTGCTGTTGGCGAAGTAAATGTGGTTACTGCCATGAAAAAAAATAAAGCTGTTATTGGTGGCGAAGGCAATGGCGGCGTTATCTATCCAGAGCTTCACTATGGTAGAGATGCCTTAGTGGGTATTGCCTTATTTTTAACACACTTAGCAAAATATGGAAAATCTATTTCCATGATGCGCGCTAGTTATCCGAACTATGTTATTTCAAAAAATAAAATTGAATTAACGCCGGATATCGATGTGGATTGTGTGATTGAAAAAATCAAAGAACACTACGCTAAAACACCTATGATTACAGTTGATGGTGTACGTTTTGATTTCGATGCGGGTTGGGTGCACTTACGCAAGTCGAACACGGAACCAATCATTCGTATTTATGCCGAAGCAGATACACATGCAACAGCAGATAATCTAGCTCATAAAATAATTAGCGACATAAAAGAAATTTTGGATACCAATGCGTGTTTACTTAGATAATGCAGCAACTACGGCTCTAGATCCGCTGGTTCTAGAAGCTATGATGCCGTATCTAACCAATCATTTTGGTAATGCGTCTTCTATTCACGGGCACGGTCGCGAAACGCGATCGGCCATTGAAATTGCACGCAAAAAAATTGCAGACTTATTAAATACAACTGCCGCAGAACTTTTTTTTACTTCCGGCGGGACGGAAGCAGATAATACAGCCATTATTGGTGCGGTTGAAAAACACAACATCAAACACATTATTACTAGTCGTTTGGAACACCATGCGGTTTTACATACCGTACAATATTTAGAAAAACTAAATCGTATTACAGTTCATTATGTGAATGTAAACGAATTGGGTGTTATTGATCTTGCGCATCTCGAATCATTATTGAAAGCATACCCACATGCATTGGTTAGTTTGATGCATGGCAATAACGAAATCGGAAATATGCTGGATTTAAAAAAAGTAGGCGATCTTTGTCATGCATACAAAGCTTACTTCCACAGCGATACCGTACAAACCATGGGTCATTATCCCTTACATTTGTATTCGCTACCGATTGATTTTATTGCAGGTTCGGCGCATAAATTTAACGGTCCTAAAGGTATTGGCTTGTTGTATTTAAAAGCTGGCTCTGCCATAAACCCCTACATGCACGGTGGCGCACAAGAACGCAACATGCGTGGTGGAACCGAAAACACGGCCGCCATTGTTGGCATGGCGAAAGCTTTGGAGTTGGCTTACGAACGTATGGAAGCCGATCGTATTCATATCACTGCTATGAAAAAATACATGATCGGTGAATTAAATGGTATTCCTGGATTATTATTTAACGGCGAATCGGCGAATATTGAAACCAGCTTGATGCATGTATTAAACGTAAGTTTACCGCCATCTGATAAAAATGAAATGCTGGTAATGAATTTAGACATTGCTAAAATTTCTGCTTCTGCTGGTAGTGCTTGCACAAGTGGCACGAATATTGGCTCTCATGTACTAGAAGCCATTGGCGCTAAAGACGATTGGGGCTATGTGCGTTTTTCGTTTGGAAGAAATAATACCAAAGAAGAAATAGATTACTGCATTCAAACATTGGTAAAAAGTATTAAATAAAAATTAACCACTATGAAAAAATTCATCGTATTTGTTTTAATTACTATTGCATCTATTGTATCAGCCGTTGCACAAACAGGCACAGCTTTCCCAAAAATTAGTGCCAATAAATTAAGCGGACAAACTTTCATTTTGCCCGACAGTGTAAAGGGTAAATACACCATCATTGGAATTGCATTTTCTAAAAAAGCAGAAGAAAGTTTATTGACGTGGTATCAACCTGCCTATCAAACATTCATTCAAAAAAAGAAAACGATGTTTGCATCGGAAGTCTATAATGTGAACACGTATTTTGTTGCCGTTGTAACAGGAAGTAATAAAGTTTCTGGAGATGCCATTATTAAAAAAATTAAAGAGAATACACAAAAAGAATTACAGCCCTATATCTTAACATACATCGGCGAATTTGCTTCGTATAAAAAAACCTTAAACATTACCGAAAACGACGAGCCGTACTTTTTTATATTAGATGAAAAAGGGGTTATCGTACACGTAACCAATGGTGCTTATACAGCTGCAAAGTTGGCAGAAGTAGAGAAGGCTGTTTCAGGGGAATAAAAACCATTATCGCATTCTAGCATCAAAGACGAGCATCGTGGAAAAAGAAACAATCATTTTCCAAAAACAAATTAGTCCTTTTAACTATAGGTTTTTTAAATCCATTGCAATTGAATCTGGACTATTTATAGCTTTTTCTATATTCTGCCTTTACACTTTTAACAATGTGGATGCATCATCACTTTTCTTTTATGCCATATTAATTTGGTGTTCAATTCCATTATTTTCTATTATCCTATGCATTAGAATGCATTTTAAATTTGAATCAGTTAAAATTTCATTAATAACTTTTTCAGATGATATTTTTACATTCAATATTCTAAGAAGAAATGGTGTTGATATCAAGGAGATTAAAGCGGAAAATATCAAAATGTATCTGCGGTGGGCAAAAGCAAACCGGTTTCGCGTACCAGTCTTATCAATCTTTGATCAGAACAAAAAAATTATTGTTATCTTCTACACCAGTAAAGATAATGAACCCGAAGCAATAGAATACAAAATTCGAACACATTTAAAGGATACGAATAAATAAAATTTTTCCAATTCTACTTTCATTTCTATGACTGAACTTGAGCACTATATTAAATCGTATTTTGGTGTGGATTCAGCAGAATTAGAAAAAATCGTTTCGCTTTTTACCACAACAACTTTATCCAAAGGCGACTACTTTGTAAAAGCTGGTCGTTTGTGTGATAAATTAAGTTTTGTCAATACGGGTTTGTTGCGCCTCTATGCTGCCTCGGGCGGTAAAGACATAACACAATGGATTTCGACCAAAGGGTATTTTGTAGCAGACTTGTCGAGTTTGGTATTTGAAACACCCGCACGGTGGAACATTCAAGCATTAACAGATTGTACACTTTATACCATCGATAAGGAAAATTATGCATCCATTCATACACTTGTTCCCAATTGGCAAGTGTTAGAAAAATTATTTATTGCAAAATGTTTTTTAACATTGGAAGATCGTGTATTTAGTTTGCTGTCGTTAACTGCCGAAGAACGTTACGATGCATTTTTTGAATACAATCCTACCTTATTCAATCAAGTACCTTTGCAATATTTAGCTTCTATGCTAGGTATGACTCCCGAAACGTTTAGCCGCATTCGCAAAAAGAAAAGTTCTTGATATTTATCAAGACCAATCGGTTCGTTTGTGCCTAAATTTGTTGTGTTCATTTAAACATGCACACAATGAAAACAGTTACAACATTCATGTTATTGGTCTTCTTAACGAATACAATTATGGCAAAAGAACTTATTACAAAAATTTTAATCAACGCATCTCCAGACAAAGTTTGGTCTATACTTACCAACTTCAATGCGTACCCGAATTGGAATCCTTTTATAACTTCCATTACACATAAAGAAGAAGTAAAAGTTGGAAATAAAATCAAAGCAAAAATTGACGGCATGACCTTTAAACCTAAAATACTTGTTTATGATCCAAAT
>JAYTLG010000338.1:0-16024 GCA_043729555.1 Cytophaga sp. | reverse complement strand
CAATAATTATTCAATTCAGAATCAATTATTTTTGTCACGCGTGCAGATTCATAACTCCCTTGCTCCAAATTATTATCTGTTCCAACTACAATCCCCCATAGTCCTTCGTGTCCGAATGCATTATCTATTTTTTCTTGTTTAGTTAAAAAATCAACAACTTCATTATTGGAAATATTGGGCGATGCATTTGGCCTCGAAACACCGTGCATTAAGGAATTCATAACCGAATCATTCTTAATTTCAATACCAATAAACTGTCCCTTATCCCAGATATTAATTGTTACACTATTTGAATTCGTACTTTCACCTTCATTCCAATTTTCTATTTCATAATAATTTAAAAGATCGTAAATTCCATCTCGATTAACATCTATTATCCAGTTTTCTGTACTCCAATAAGCAGTTTCTCCATACCCAATTTCTGCTAATACTTGATTGTATATAAATCTATTTTTTTGTTTGTTATAGATAGATAAATGAATTGTATACGGAATATCATTGATGCCAATAATATATCCAGTATTTTCGGCATCAATGGTATATTGGGCAATAGCACGCATGCCATAATCAAAATAAGGAAGTATTGAGTCTTTTAAATTTTTCACAAGAAAACTATCCATCATAAGACCTCTAAAAAAATAAATACTATTAGGGCTTACAAGATCACAACTATTCATTGTAGAATATACACGCAATTTCTCAAACTCTATTTTTCTAAACTGTTTAGAAAAATCGTCATATGGATTAGATTGAGTAAAGCCAAAGTGAAAAATAAATATCGACAAGAAAAAAAGAATGCTTTTCATTTATACACAAGAATTAATAGTGTTTAGCGTTCGAAAAATCGCTTATAGTTAGTATTAATAAACAGTCTCTATGCCGCACTTCCCACGGTCTAGTAACTAGAACCTAGCTTCCGCCGCGGCGGATGAAAACTCCCCTACGGAATCACATTTACTCGAATATTTATAAATTCTGCAGGATCTCCATTGCTTGTCACTGCATTTGACAAAATGGTTAATGTTTTATTTACCACGCCCATTTTACCAGCAGAATTAAATTCAACCGTGATGGAAGCTTTAGTGCCTGGGGCTACTTTTTTATCAAATGAATTGGGAACGGTGCAACCGCAAGAACTTACAACATTATCAATACGCAAGGTATCCGATCCGGTGTTTGTATACGTGAATATATAGCTAACTTTATCGCCTTGCTTCACATCGCCAAAGTCGTGCGTTTTAGTTTCAAACGTCATTACAGGTCCTTTTACTGCTGTCTGTGCAAACAATAGCGTAGAAAACGCCATTCCGATTGTCAATAAAATAATTCTTTTCATATACCTAATTTAATCTATTTTTAATAGGGGTGCAATAACTAAGCCAAGAAAAGTACTCAGTACAGAGTATATAGTACTTAGTACTATGGCAGTTGATTTTCGGTTAAACACTAGCCCATTAACCTAACGGAATTTTAACCGCAAAGGACGCAAAGTTTTTTCGCAAGGAACGCAATGAATTACTTCATTTATGTTCAATATAAGCACGAACTTTTTTTGTACAATATACTCCGTACTAAAACTCTATACTTCCCTCTCTTCCTCAAAAAACCTCGGATGAAAATTCACTAAAAACACTTGTGTTTTGCCTCGTGTAATAGCTGTATACAACCAACGAAGAAATTCCACATCAATTTTATCTTCCGTTAAATATCCTTGCTCTATAAACACCGTCTCCCATTGTCCGCCTTGGGCTTTGTGACAGGTTAATGCATAGGCAAACTTCACCTGCAATGCATTTAAGAAGGGATCTTTTCTCATCGCTTCCATCCGGTCTTTCTTAGTAGCTATGTCGGCGTATTCTTTTTCAACTTCTGCATACAGTGCTTGCATTTTATCTTGCTCCAAATTGGGACTAGCAGAATACAGAGTATCCAACATTATTTTTAATTCAAAATTTCCAAACTCAGGAAAATCTCTAAACACCGCATCAATGTCTGCAAAGCGCAAGCCGTATTGATCTTGATAGCGCAGTACTTTTCGAATCTCTAAAAAATCACCATTAGCAATAAAACCCGATGAAATATTGGGTGGCAAGATGGAATAATTGTTGCGCACCGACATCAACAAATCGCCGGCATCCAATTCGTTTTCGGTAAAGAATATAGCTTGTCGTATGTAGCGGTTATAACCCGTTGCCGATTTATTGCTTCTACAAACAACAATCGTTTCTTCGCGCCCAAATGTATCGTAGGCATAGCGCAGACCGTCTTCTAAACGGTCGGACGTCATTTTATAAAAATCTTTAAAACCGGTTATAAATTTTATCTTGGTTGCGTTGTTTCGAATATCATTTCGCAATTGCGTTGCATTGTACAAGATACCCGATGATTGTGCTTGTCGTACAACATCCGTCAACTCTACGGCTAACAAATCTAAGGGGTAATGCGATTCCAAATACTGCTTATCCAAGGCCGGACTGATGGTCTTTCCTACAGGAGGCAACTGTGCCGTATCGCCACATAAAATCAAGCGATTATTTTTTTGTTCGAATACGTATGCAATCAAATCGGCTAACAATCCATTACGACCATATTCACTATCGTCGCTGAGCATCGAGGCTTCATCTACAATAAAAATTGTATTGGCGAATACATTTCGTTTACTCGCAAAATGGATCCCACCCGATGCACCAGTTTCTTTTCGATAGATGTGTCGGTGAATGGTGTACGCTGCTTGTCCCGAATACGAAGACATCACCTTTGCGGCTCTACCCGTAGGTGCAAGCAATACCGTTTGAAATTTATTTTTGGGAATCGACCGCACCAAAGCACTCAAGAGTGTCGTCTTACCTGTACCCGCATAACCTTTCAATAAAAGCGTCGCGTTGTTCATGCCCTTACCTTCTACCAATTGCTCGATTAGGTCAATTGCTTTCGCTTGACTGTTGGTTGGTGCTGCAGGTAAGCCTGCTATAATGGAATGCGATAAAGCCACGTAAAGTTGTTTAGGTTTACTAAATTGCAAAAGTATGGAAGAAATAAAAAATGAAATCATCCACAGTTTTGGTAACAAGTTACGTATCAGAGTGTGCGGTATTTGTATCGAGGAAAATACTGTTTTATTGGTCAAGCATCATTCGATTGGAGCCAGTGAAATTTTATGGGCTCCCCCTGGTGGAGGAATGGTATTTGGCGAAACAGCAGAATATGCACTCAAACGAGAGTTTTTAGAAGAAACAGGACTTACAATTACCATCGAAAAATTTCTGTGTGTGAACGAATATTTAACACCTCCATTACACGCCATTGAATTATTTTTTCTTGTCAAAAAAACAAGCGGTATCTTGACAACAGGTGTAGACCCTGAGCTGCAGGTAGACAAACAAATCATCACAGAGGTTAAATGGACAGCCATTGATAAGCTTCAACAAATCCCCCAAAACGAACTACACAGTTTATTACACGCTATAAAAGACAAACAAGATTTAAGTCTTCTAAATGGATATTTTCATTAAAACCTTCAAATTAATAGTTTAAACGTTTGGCTTTATCAACATATTTATCCACATTATTGTTATAATGCAATAATTACTTTAATTTTAAAGAATTTAGAATAAAATAGACCTAAAGAGTACAATTTCAAACGTTCGACTTATTCACAATTACCGGTGCATAACATGATTTCAGAAGTTACTGTTCGTTACAAACTCAACAATAAAATAAAAGACGCTCGTTTTGAAACGGAGCATTTGGCTAAATATCATTTATCTTTTCAAGTCAACTTTGAACTCTTCCGTATCTGCGTTGTAGATAGTGAAAGCAATCGTTGTCTATTATTGGAAGACTATAATTTATACGACATATACACCACCTCTGATTTATTGGAGCAATTAGAAATGTTATTTGACGACCACACCCTTATTCAAGCTGGTTTTTGGAAAAGTATTACCTTAGGTGTAAAAAATACACAGTTCTCTCTTATCCCTGAATCTTTGTTTGAAAAGGATTTCTTAAAGGAATATTTAACATTGAACACCACGTTAAATAAAGAGCCCGACGAAGAATATCACTTCTTCAAACAAAAACAAACAGAAGCAGTCAATGTATTTGCAACCAACAAACGATTAACATCGTGGTTCAATGCGCGCTACCCCTTAAAGCAATTACGCGTTGTACACCACACTGCACCGATGATTGAAGGCATCATGCTTCAAAAAGAAACTGTCAACTCAACAAAAACAGTTTTTGTACATGTTGAGCAATATTTTTTAACCATCGTGGTGAAAGAAGATAAGAAATTAATTTTCTGCAACAGCTTTACCTTTAACACCAGCGAAGATTTTGTGTATTTTATCTTATTTGTATTTGACCAATTAGGCTTAAATCCAGAGAAGTGCCCCGTAATTGTATTTGGAGAAATTACACATGATTCAGAATCTTTTAGTAAATTGTATAAATACATCCGCAACTTATCATTTGGTGCTAAGCCCGATTTAATTCGTTTTGGATATCAATTTGATGAAGTATTTGATCATCGATATTTCGATTTGTACAACATGCACCTGTGTCAAGGTTAACACCTAATCATCATGAACAACATTGCCGTTTTTCCTGGTTCTTTTGATCCCTTTACAAAAGGACATGAAGACATTGTTCGTCGTAGTCTTCAATTGTTTGACAAAGTAATTATTGCGATTGGGCACAATTCTCAAAAGAGTCGATATTTTGAAATCGACTTCATGGTAGAAAAAATCGATGCGTGTTTTGCAGAAACAAAAAATGTTGAAATACGTGTATTTACAGGCTTAACAGCAGAGTTTGCAAAAGAATGCGGAGCTAATTTTTTAATTAGAGGCTTACGCAACACAACCGATTTCGAATACGAAAACAGCATCTCACAAGCTAACAAATATTTGTACAAGGATCTGGAAACAGTATTCATGATTACAAGTCCGCACTTGGCCTATATCAGCTCAAGTTTAATTCGCGACATTCATAAATACAATGGGGATGTAAGTGGTTTTTTACCTTACGAGCTCTGAGTGTAAGCGATAATATTCGTCAACCACTTCACGAATAGATGCATAGGAATTTCGAATCGAACGTATCACATCTTTGTGACCCATCCACTTCACTTCTTCAATAAATTCTGCTATTTGAGGCTGCATATTCGAATCGTCTAAGCAAACCATTTCATACCAGTCTGTACGTTTCAAAATGCGTTTTCCTTTACGCACGTATGCATGCCAAGTAGAGCATACTTTATCTTTTACGTCTACTTTAATGCTACACTCCTCTTCTACTTCGCGCTTGGCGCACTTAATAGACTCTTCTTTCTTCTTTAATTTACCTTTGGGCAAATCCCATTTACCCAATCTAAAAATCAATAATATTTTGTCTTGCTTGCGCACAACGCCACCACTCGCTTTGATAACTTTAAATTGATCTTTGATAAACTCAACCATAAATTCATAATCTTCTACAGCAAAGGTTACCGATTCTAATTTTTTTAAGCGTTTCAATTCCATGATTCGAATCAATCGCTCAAGCTGACGCGAAGTAGCTTGCTTGATCAATACTTTACCAATCAATTTTACAGACAGAATCTCTTCTGTTGCATCAATAACCGTATCATATTCATACACAGGAAGTGTAGAAATATATTGAATTACTTTTACGGGCTTATCGTTTAAGAAGAGTTTCATCTGATAGAAGCTAATTATGGGCAAATTATCAAAGTAATAGGGAATTAAAAAGCATCCGTAAAAGGAATTATGAACAGAAAGAAACTATTGTCTATTAAATTATGAAAATGTGTTAAATTTGAGACGTAATAACCATCATTTATTAGAATGAATTATACCAAAGAAGTTGCGCTTTCCCTTTTAAAGATAGAGGCAGTGCGTTTAAGACCCGAGGAACCCTTTAAATGGGCATCAGGTTGGAACTCTCCTATATATTGCGACAATCGCTTAACCCTATCGTTTCCTGAATCTAGAAATCTGATTCGTGATGGTTTGGTTGATTTAATTCGCACACACTATCCAACATGCGAATGTGTAGCTGGTGTAGCCACTGCAGGTATCCCACAAGGTGCTATCATTGCAGATTCAATGAATCTGCCCATGATTTATGTGCGTCCAAAACCAAAAGATCACGGCATGCAAAACTTGATTGAAGGTAAGATCACAAAAGGGCAAAAAATTGTTGTTGTAGAGGATTTAATTTCAACAGGTGGTAGTTCATTAAAAGCAGTTGAGGCCTTACAAGAAGGAGGCTTCGAAGTATTGGGTATGATTGGTATTTTTACCTACGGATTCCAATTAGCTGCAGATAACTTTAAAGAAGCCGGTATTACATTGCATACCTTATGCAATTACGATGAATTGATAAAAGAAGCAGAAGCCAATGGTTATGTAAAGCAAGAACAACTTGCTACACTAAGTGAATGGCGAAAAAATCCAGGCATCTGGAAAAAATAAATAAAAGAATGGTCCCGATCCCGATCGGGACCACTCTTTTTATATCACAGATATTTGTACGATTACAGTACAATCATTTTACCAGCTTTACCTATAATCTTAATCGGTAACGACAAGCCAGCTTTCGAGTCGTTTGTTAAACCTTCGGTATTGGGCTTTTTCTTCATATTTTTTATTGGAAGCAAGATATTGATAACAGATTCTCCATCGCCTTTCACTTTAACATCTAAATAGAAATATAAAATATTTGAAACAAATAATGTTCGTGGTATGGTAAGTTCATTCGCTTTATACTCGATTGTTGAATTGATGTTTTCGAATGTTACACGTTCCAAATCATTTTCATCAAAACCAACTTTGATGAGTTTCATGATTGGTTCAACATTTTTCAACTCAAAGTTATTAATAGAATAATTACCTTTCACATAAATAGAATTTGTGTCAATAACCAAGTTCGAATTCATTTTAAAAAATGAATAGAACTTACCACTTACAATCCCTTTTATATTTTCAGAGGTCAATACTTTTTGTTTGAAATTATTAAAACCTGCAAATACTTTATCAAGTTCAAATTTATTGAGTTTTATATTCGTTGTGCAATACACTTCATTATTTCTTGGAACAAACTTGCTTGAGAAAGAAAAATTGCCACCAAATGAATTCATTGATTCAATAATTTCCACTTTTTGATTTGAGAGTTTAACATTCAAATCAATGTTATTCCCATGATACGTGCGTGCATAAAAATTCTTAACCTTTCCTTCCATTACAACCTTCATATCGTAAGGCAATGCAAACGAATTCCCATTGACCATTGTTTTGGGTTTCTTGTTCGCTTGTCTTTTCTTCTTTTGTGACAAATCTGTAAAATCTGTAAAATAGAAATTGTTTGACGTGAATTGAATATCCATAAACAAACCTGTTGTATCTCTAAAAATCGAATTGAATAATTTGTGTGCATTACCTGTTACAAGCAAATCAGATTTTCCGGAGCGTACCAATAATTTATTTAATTTTATCGAATCATTTTTGAATGCAATATCACCGTTCAATTCATCAAATGTGAAATTTAATTTATCCAGTTTCACATTCATATGATCTAATTTTATAGTGCCAGACATATTTGGTGCACTTGATTTTTCACCCAATAAATAATTAAAAGCTCCGTCGTATGCCACATTTAAAGACACATTTCCACCCACTTCTGAATATCCTTTAAAATTAACCAATTTGAATAAGGATTCACCTTTCAACTTTAAAAAAGCGCCAATTTTTAAAATTGGGTCTTTGAAATTAGAAAATAAAATTTGATTCGCCTCCAAAGTACCCGATGAATCTATCTTTGCCATTACATTCTTTAGTGTAAGCGCATAATCCTCCAATTCAATACTATTATTAGAAGTTAGATTACCAATTAGGGATATCTGGTGAATATTAGCATGAATGTCTTTATGATGTATATCTAAATCTTTGGTTGAAAAATTCATGTCAAACTTTGGCTGATTTCCAGGCAATAGACTCACAATAAATGTTGCATCTGCATCAATATGTCCCGTTAAAGCTAATGGCTGAACTTTAGCAGTCCATTTTTCAGATAACAAATCAATCACTTGTTTTATGTCTGCATGTTTCGTTTTTACATTTAAAGTCATTATAGACCGACGCTCAAAATCAATATTACCCTTGCCTATGTAGCTATTATTTCCTGAAATTAATTTACTATCCTCAAATGAAAATACTTTCTTCTCTAAATCAAATTTAAAGTTAAAATCCATATTTAAATCAGCTTGCTTAAATAATGTACCTGTTTTCAATGTCACTTCATTTGAGTGCGCCAATCCGCGTATGTTTCCGGATAGTATTTGAGATTCAACACCTAAAAAAGATTCCGTATATTTAAAAAATAAATCAACGCGTTTAATTTTTAGTTTATTTACATACAACACGGATAGGTTTTTTAAAATGATTTTACCGATCGAAAAATTAGCTAGGGGCTTTTGTTCTTTGTCAGAACTGTCGCGTTTTATAATAACATTGAAATCTCTCTGCCCTAATGAATCAACGCGTAAATCTATAAAGCCATTTGCAATAATAATATCATCTACTCTGAAATTTTTTATTAATATATTTAATGGTGAAAATAATATTTGAATTTTTTCAACTTTCAATAGAGGTATATCACTAGAATCTGACTTAGGCAAAACAACATCGTGTAAGCTAAATGAAACAGCAGGAAAATTCGACAAAGTCGATATCCCAATATGATTTATATGAATCGGATTTACCAGATTTTTATTAATTTCTGTAATAACCGTTTTTTCAATTTCCTTTTGGTAATAAAATGCAACAAGAGTTATAGCTGCACAGTATACAAGAAAAAGTATAAGGATACTTAAGAGAATTTTATAAAAAACCTTCAATTGACTTTATAATTAGAATGTTCCACTAGATTTATACGAAGCTATGATATTGTAATCTAAGATAATAATAATATATTGTTTCATAATCTTTTTAACGTTGGGGCTTAATTGAATATGAAACAGAGATTGTCAGCTTTACTTCTATCGGCAATAAGCTGTTTATTTTTTTTAACGCTTATAAGTTCGACTTATGTAACGAAAGAAACCCACAACTGTCAATATAGTTATTTAAAATATGATGTAGAAATCCAAGACAAAAACGTCGGCTGGATGACTTCTTCTAAAAACGCGTCGACAACAGAACCCAACCTTGTTCATTTTGTGATTGATTCTAAAGTTGACATCAACTTTATTACCTCGTATAACATCCAATACAAACTCGAGTCGAATTATAAAACCAATGAACTCAGAAGCTCCAATTATGCCACAAAGGTGAATGGAGACACCCAATCCTATGCGACCATACGATGGGATGGCGCCAAATACATAGGCTGGGATGGCAAAACAAATAGCACCGTTAGCACCGTCAAAATCATCCATTCCATCGGAAACCTCTATTATAAAGAACCTATTGGCTTGACCGAAATTTTTTCAGAGAAATTTATGGCCTTTTGTCCAATCGTAAAAAATGGGGAATATTATACGATTTCATTTCCGGATGGAAAATCTTCCATCTATAAATACCAAAATGGCATTTGTATTTGGGTAGAGTCAAAACAAAAACTGTATAAAGTAGTATTTCGACTTAAAGAAATTAAATAAATCACATGAAAATTGGTTTAATTTCTGACACCCATTCCTATTTAGACCCCAGTGTTTTTGAGTATTTCAACGAATGTGATGAAATATGGCATGCAGGTGATTTTGGCCATGTTGGCATTTACGATCAATTAAATGCTTTCAAGCCTACTGTAGGTGTATATGGCAATATCGACGGACAAGATGTTCGCATTGTATTAAAAGAGAATTTAATCATCCAGCGAGAAGGGCTTACTATTTTTATGACCCATATTGGTGGTAGTCCGGGTAAATACATCGCACGCGTAAAAGAACAACTTTTGCTTCACAAGCCTGATATTTTTGTTTGTGGACACAGCCATATTTTAAGAGTTGTGAGCGACACCGTATACAACAATATGCTGCATCTAAATCCAGGTGCTGCAGGAAAAGAAGGATTTCATAAAATGCGTACCCTGCTTCGATTTGAAATAAACGAGAAAAAAATATCCAATATGCAGGTTATTGAACTTGGATTACGGGGAAAATAAAAAAGACCACTCATACTAATGAGTGGTCTTTTTTATAAGATATGAATGAATTCGAATGAATTAAGCTTGTTTTTTCAATTCTTCTACATCCACGCGACGAATTACAGGAACACTAGTCATTTGTTTAATAACTGTCTGTCTATTATTCGCAACTGCTTTGTTTCTTCTGTCTTTTCTTTTAAGTCTTGTAACTCCCATGTCGGTAATGTTTTTATTCTGAAGGAATGCAAAGATAGTACTTTATTGCAATAATAAAAATACTTTCTATTAAATATCAAATAGGCAATCCGAAGTCCTTTTTGTAATTTTAGGTCAATTTATTGAAATAATTACAATGGAAAAGCCTTCTTTACCCAAAGGAACACGTGATTTTGGTCCAGCGCAAATGCTTAAAAGACAGTATTTGTTGCAGTCAATACGTTCTATTTTCACCCGTTACGGTTTTTTACCGATAGAAACCCCAGCTATGGAGAATTTAAATGTATTGACAGGCAAATATGGTGATGAAGGTGATCAATTAATTTATAAAATCCTCAATTCGGGCGATTTTATTCAAGGAATTGATGAAAAACAATTAAATGAAGGGGCAAAAAAACTGCTGCCTAAAATTTCAAAGAAAGCTTTACGATACGATTTAACAGTACCTTTTGCGAGACACGTTGTAATGAATCGCAACGAGATCACCTTTCCCTTTAAAAGATACCAAATACAACCTGTTTGGCGTGCAGATAGACCACAAAAGGGGCGTTATTGCGAATTTATGCAATGCGACGCCGATGTTGTAGGTACAGACTCTTTACTTTGCGAAGCTGAAATTGTATTGATGATTCACGAAGCGTTTGCTGCCTTAGGCATTACGGACTTTATTGTAAAAATCAACAACCGCAAAATTTTAACGGGTATTGCTGAAGCCATCGGAAAAGAAGGCAGCGAAGCCGATTTGTGTGTTGCAATAGATAAATTAGACAAAATTGGCCAAGATGCTGTTTTGGTTGAATTAAAAACAAAAGGTTTTGCCGACGAACAACTAAATACCTTATTACCTGTATTTGGTCTAAAAGGAAGTAACAAAGAAATCTTCCCCGTCTTGCGCAACATACTTGCAAAAAGCGAAACAGGGTTAAAAGGCATTGAAGAATTAGAACGTGTATATGATTTGATTGAAAAATCTGGTTTAAAAAACGCATTTGTTGAAACAGATTTAACCTTAGCACGTGGCTTATCTTATTATACAGGCGCTATCTTTGAAGTAAAGATTTTGAATGTACAAATGGGCAGTGTATGCGGCGGAGGCCGATACGACAACCTAACTGGAGTCTTTGGTTTACCAAATGTATCGGGCGTAGGTATATCTTTCGGCATTGACCGTATTTATGATGTGATGAATGAATTGGATTTATTTCCTTCTCAAAATGCAAATGCAACTCAATTATTGATTTGCCCTTTTGATGCAATGGCATTTGAACATGCCTTGCCGATGGTTACCAACTTTCGTTCAAAAGGTATCAATACCGAGTTGTATCCAGAGCCTGCTAAAATCAAAAAGCAATTGAGCTATGCAGATGATAAAAAAATCGCATATGCATTATTAATTGGCGAGGATGAAATGAAACAAGGCGTTTATTCGTTAAAAGATTTAGTTACAGGTGAACAACATAAAGTAACAATTGAACAAGCTATTGATAAAATCAGTTAAACCAATGTTAAAAAAATTAGCTACATACGTTTTTCTTAGCATACTAATCCTTTTTTCAAGTTTGGGGTTGAAGGCGCAAACAGCCTGCTTTGTACCAAGTGCCGTAAAAGGCTGTGCCCCCTTTACAATAACGGTAGATGCAAGTTGTGCAATTTACAACCCAGCACAAGTTACCCCTGCGTACAATTATGATTATTTAAATAATCCAAGTGCTGCGAATTTTACATTCGACGCCTTTCACACCTACACCGCTCCAGGTACTTATCGAATTTTTCAATTTATTGGGAATGCCACGCATACTTATTTTGTAGATGTACTCATTGTTGCATCACCTGACCCATTATTCATTGTGCAATCTTGTGTTGGCAGAAACATTTCGATCACAATGACCGACCCGATCTATGATAAATTCAATATCAATTGGGGCGATGGCAGTGCTATAGAAACGGTGCTACCTGCAAGTGTTACCAATCACACCTTTGCAACAGATGGAACAAAATCAATTACCGTTACAGGTGTATTTTTACCAAATGCAACGTGTGGATCTAAAACAGTAACACCATACGCACTAACAAGTGTTGTCTCAGCGGATGTGATTGATTTAAGAGTCTTAACCCAGCGCCCTACAGGTGGTTCTACTTTACTACGATACAACGGCTTGATTGGGCAAAATTATCACATACAACGCAAAATCAATAGCGCCGCCTTTGCAACCATAGCAACCGTTGCAGGTACAACTGCAATACTTAGCTATACCGACAACAATTTGAATACGCAAACAAATACCTATCAATATCGAATTGAATCCTTTAATGATTGTGGTGTTTCTATATTGTCGGATGTAATCTATGCACTTATTATAAATGCTACGCCCACAAACATGTTAAACACAGTGAGCTGGAATGGATCACCAACGGCAGCCTCTTTTCAATTAACTAAAAATACAGTACCTGTTGTATTAGCCACCCCAACAAGTACAACATTCACAGACAATGCCATTGCTTGTGGAAGTTCGTATTGTTATCAAACAACAGCATCACTTTCAACATCAACATTAGCAGGTGTGCCGCATAAATCGTATTCAATCGACACCTGCATTACTGCAATTTCTACAAGCATCCCTCCTATTTTAATGGATGTAAATTCAACCATGAATGGCAATGCTGTTACGATCTCTTGGACTGCAGCAGCGAGTGTAACCAATTACAGAATTTTTGTTTCAACAAATGGTGGCGCATATACATTATTAAATCAAGCAACTGGTAATAGCTATACATACACCGTTTCTAATATTAGCAACACCTATTGTTATCAAGTCGACTATTCAGATTTATGTGGCAATGCCTCTCCAAAGTCGGTTTCGACATGCCCTACTATATTGGAAGGTGCAATTTCTGGCACAACCATTACCTTAAATTGGAATACGTATACGGGATATAATAATAGTGGTGTACAATTGTATGTTGTTCAGAAATTAGATGAAAATGGCGTTGTGTTATTAGAAACTAATGTAGGCTTAAGTACTACATTTTCTGAAACGGTTGTCTTAACGAATCCTTATTACAACTATCGTATCAAAGTAATTCCAACGAACGCTGCTTTTACAAATGCATTTTCGAACAACGTTTTATTTAAATTTGAAGCTGAATTATTTATACCAAACATCTTTACACCAAATGGCGATGGATCAAATGACATTTTTTATGTGAAATCGAAGTACGTGACGTCTTACTCAGTCGCAATTTATTCGAGATGGGGAGAAGTTCTGTATACAAGTACAGACATTACGCAAGGGTGGAATGGCATGTATAATCTAGTGTATGCGATCGAAGGAGCGTATACCTATAAGATTACTGCTACTGACATCAATAATAAAGAATTCACACAAACGGGTACCGTTACATTAGCACGATAATTTATGGGAATGATGGATATGATTGGCATGATGGGCAAAGCAAAAGAAATGCAAGCGCGCATGAAAGAAATAAAAGCCAACTTAGTACATATAACTGCAGACGGCATGGCTGGTTCAGGGCTTGTAAAAGCTCATGTAAATGGCAACAAGCAATTACTAAAAATTGACATCGATGCTAGTTTATTAAAAGAGTCAAGTAAAAATGAATTGCAAGATCTAGTTCTGTTGGCTGTTAATAAAGCACTTCAAAACGCAGACGAAAAAACGCAATTGGAATTCAAACAAAAAACAGAAGGCTTAATCCCCAACGTACCAGGAATGGATTTGGGAAGTATGTTTGGCATGTAAATGAAAAATACTACTGCAGTTGTAATTTTAAATTGGAATGGTGTAGATCAACTTCGTACCTTCCTTCCCTCTGTTGTTCAACATTCGGAGGGTGCTGAAATTATTGTTGCAGACAATGCTTCTACAGACAATTCTATTGATTGGATAGGCGAATATCTTCCAAGCATTCGGGTAATTAAATTAGATAAAAATTACGGTTACGCTGGTGGCTACAACGAGGCCTTGAAACAAGTTCAAGAAGATTATTTAGTGCTTGTCAATTCAGATGTAGAAGTTACAGCTGGTTGGTTGCAACCACTCATTCAACAATTCGAAACCTCTGAAACAACGGGCGCTTGTCAGCCCAAAATACGCAGCTACAGAAACCAAAACTATTTTGAATATGCCGGTGCAGCAGGTGGTTTTATCGACCAATACGGGGTGCCATTTTGCAAAGGAAGAATTTTCGATACACTTGAAAAAGACAACAATCAATACAATACATCAA
Organism: Cytophaga sp.; assembly: GCA_043729555.1. Lineage (GTDB taxonomy): Bacteria > Bacteroidota > Bacteroidia > Cytophagales > Cytophagaceae > Cytophaga. Next base: position 1,411 of record JAYTLG010000338.1, on the reverse strand, counting down.
CCCCAATATTTTGGGCGAGCGGCGCTTGCTTTGCCATCCGCAATAAAGTCTTCAAGGAAGCAAAAGGATTTGATGACGACTTCTTTGCACACATGGAAGAGATTGATTTATGCTGGACCATACACCGTTTGGGTTACACCATACAATACATTCCTGAAAGTGTGATTTATCACGTAGGTGGAGCAACGTTACAAAAAGAAAATCCTAAAAAAACATATTTAAATTTTAGAAATTCGTTGTGGATGCTTCAAAAGCAATTGCCGACATCACAATTAATTCCAATTATTTTTAAACGCATGTTGTTTGATGGACTTGCTGCTTTTTATTTTTTAAGCAAAGGTCAAGGCAAACATTTTATGGCCGTATTAAAAGCACATATATCCTTTTACTTTAGTAGCGCCAATAAAGGTAAACGTAAAGCCTTATCACACCTACCTTATGTCTATACAGAGAGTACATTAATTTTGAAAAAATCGGTCATTATTGCGTATTTCTTAAAAGGAAAAAAAAACTACACTACTATTTTTTAAGAATTTCCATTTCCACCCTTCTATTCAATTTGCGTGTTTCTTCCCACGTATTATCTGCGATTGGGAACGCGCCACCATAACCCAAAGTCTCTATACGATCTGCAGCAAGCCCTTTCGACATAAGATATACTTTCACTTGCTCAACCCGTTGTTCCGACAATTTCACATTCAATAAAGAATCTCCTTGATTATCGGTGTGCCCAATAAAACGCACGCGCACATCACTTTCTCGAATCATCCATTCTGCAATAAAATCCAATTCCAATTTCGCTTGAGGCAATAAGTCCGCTTTACTTTGCGCAAATAGTAAGTTCTTCAATACAACACGTTCGATCGCTACGGGCTTTACCGTGTCAACTTGTACCAGAACAACTGGTATAGTTTTTTTATAATTGATAGTATATACCCCACCGTTTAACGAATCGTTTTTAACCAATTCAATTCCATACTCCGACAAAGGCACTTTACGTTGAGGTAAAACGGGTTTGGTATAATCGCGATGCATGATGGTACTGTTGCGGGATGCATGTATGTATCCTACTGGCATGGTTCGTACAAATACAAATGAAAGATCATCTAATGCCAAATCATTACCTTTTGCGCTTGCATTCAAATTTTCAATAGAAATCTGTACAACTCCGTTATGCTCTCCAGAATACCAAGTCGCAGATCCTTTCAACCATTTAAACATGTGAAAATAATCGCGCTCAATTAAAATCACATCGGTACCCACAGTCACTTTTATTTGAGGATCATTCCCTTTTACATCGCCATTTTCGAATGCGAAATCAGTTTTAGGTGGCAACAATCGAAAGAGGTTGCAAAAAAAGACCGTGAATTCGTATTCAGAATTCGGTTCAACTTGTACTTCTGTATGCCAA
>JAYTLG010000337.1:0-5699 GCA_043729555.1 Cytophaga sp. | reverse complement strand
GAAATTTTGGTTCATTGCGCTTTTTGAACGCTACAACTAATCTTTTTTCAAGATGGTTTTGTAGCGTTAGCGCGAGGAACCAAAATTTTAGTCAATTTGGAATAAGCCTTGATCTTTTTGTCCTTTTGCATCAAGGCAAAAGGACAATAATTAAAAGAAAACGTCCATGCCGAATAAGAAAGGAAAAATGTTTTTAATCCTTAACTAAACGACATTGGATTTGCAATCTGGATGCCAGATAAAAGAATTAATAATTCTTCCTTCTTAACTATGTTTTCACTCCTAAACCCACTTTTTCTCTTAAAACCTAGGAACTAATTAATTAAACCCCTTCAAACCGCCTTCAAAACTTAAACTATTCATTCAGAATACTTTGTCAAAGGTGAATTATTGCGTACCTTTGCAGTCCATTTTAGGTTAAATGGGCGCATTTTGCGACAAACAAATTTCAGTCTATATGCCCGTAGGCTGATGTAATTACAGGGTGAATATTATGCTTACTCCAAAACCAGAAGATTTTAACTGGGATTTAGCTAGTGACAAAGGTTTCGGTGGTGGTTACACTACTGCTGAGAAGGAAGAAATTGCTGCAATGTACGAAGGTACATTAAGTGAAGTTACTGAAAAACAAGTATTGAGTGGTACTGTTGTTGGTGTTACAGATCGTGACGTTATCATCAATATCGGTTTCAAATCAGACGGTCTAATTGCTGTATCTGAATTCCGCGATGTAGAAGGCGGTGTGAAGGTTGGCGAAGTATACGATGTATACGTTGAAGATCAAGAAAATGCATTAGGACAGTTAGTATTATCTCGTCGTAAGGCTCGTATTGTTAAGGCATGGGAAAATATCCAAGGTGCACTTGACAACGATATTATTATTGAAGCTTTAGTGAAAAGAAGAACTAAAGGTGGTTTGATCGTTGATTTATTTGGCGTTGAAGCTTTCTTACCAGGTTCTCAAATTGATGTTAAGCCTATCCGTGATTTCGATATCTTCGTTGGTAAGAAAATGGAAGTTAAGGTTGTTAAAATCAATTACACAAACGATAACGTTGTAGTATCTCACAAAGTCTTGATCGAAAAAGATATCGAGAAACAAAAAGCGGTGATATTGAACAACCTTGAAAAAGGACAAGTATTAGAAGGTGTGATCAAAAACATGACTAATTTCGGTGTGTTTATCGATTTAGGTGGTGTTGATGGTTTACTTCACATTACAGATATTTCTTGGGGCCGCATAAACCATCCACAAGAAGTATTAAACTTAGATCAAAAAGTTCAAATTGTAGTGTTGGATTTCGACGAAGAGAAAAAACGTATCTCTCTTGGTATGAAACAACTTACTTCTCATCCTTGGGATGCTTTAGCAACTACAATTGAAATTGGTACTAAGATTAAAGGTAAAATCGTAAACGTTGCAGATTACGGTGCTTTCCTTGAATTACAACCAGGTGTTGAAGGTTTGATTCACGTATCTGAAATGAGCTGGTCTCAACATTTACGTAACCCACAAGACTTCATCAAAGTTGGTGACGAATTAGAAACTGTTGTATTGACATTGGATCGTGACGAACGCAAAATGTCTTTAGGTATTAAGCAATTGACAGAAGATCCTTGGACGAAGTCTGATGCAATCTCTAAATATGCTGTAGGTACTAAGCACAAAGGTTTGGTTCGTAACTTGACTAACTTCGGTTTATTCATCGAATTAGAAGAAGGTATTGACGGTTTGGTTCACGTTTCTGATTTATCTTGGACGAAGAAAATCAAGCACCCATCTGAATTTGTTAAAGTAGGTGAAAACCTAGAAGTAACAGTTTTAGAATTGGATGTTGAAAACAGAAGACTTGCTTTAGGTCACAAGCAATTAGAAGAAAATCCTTGGAATACATTTGAAACAATCTTCACTCCAGGTTCTACTCACACGGCTACACTTATCTCTAAGAACGATAAAGGCGCTGTACTTGAGTTACCATACGGTATCGAAGGTTTTGCTATGAACAAACACTTAGTAAAAGCTGACGGTGCAAATGCAGAACAAGGTGATTCATTAGAGTTCAAAGTATTGGAATTCTCTAAAGACGACAAACGTATTGTATTGTCTCATACTAAAACATTCTCTGAAGTTGCTGAAGATGCAGCGGCTCCAGCTGATGCTAAGAAAAAGAAACCAGTTGCTGCTAAAGGTGCAAAAGCTGTAGCTCCGAAAACTCCTGCTGTTGAGAAATCAACGTTAGGTGATATCGAAGCACTTTCTAATTTGAAAGATACAATGGACGGAAAGAAATAATTCTTTCTGCTCTATAGATAATGAATAGTCACGCCTTTTGGCGTGACTATTTTTATTTAATACGCATTCTAATGCGATGGAATAGAAGGAGCTAAGCAATACATTGAAAATTCTTTTCAAAAAGCCTTTCTTCTTCCCGCTAATTTCCTACCTTTGTAATCATAATTCAATGGTTTCGTGGCCGAGTGGCTAGGCAGAGGTCTGCAAAACCTTCTACACCAGTTCGAATCTGGTCGAAACCTCTTAAAGCCCCCATCCCGATATATATCGGAAACGGGGGCTTTTTTTGTGCTAATTATTTTGAAAAACGTATGTTGCAGCAGCGCTGAAAACTCTTTTCAATATATTTAGTGTATCAAATCATTCAGCATAACATGTTAATAGTATGAATCCGCGTTTAAAATTCATTCAAGACCGCATCGGACAAACAGTTGTTGATAGTCCTTCTGCAATCTCAAACTGGCTTCAGATGAAGCCAGTGTCGGCTGAGAATGGAAAGATTGTAGTCGATATTGAAGTGCGCGCCGATATGACCAATATGATGAAGACCATTCATGGAGGTATTGCCGCAACCATACTCGATGATCTGTGTGGTACCGTTTGTTTAATCTCTGCTGAAGAGTTCTTTTATGCAACCGTTACCTTGAATGTCGACTACCTTAGACCCGCACAAATAGGCGAGGTGGTACGTTGTACCGCAGAAATTATTCGCCAAGGAAAATCTATCATTAATGTACAAGCAGACTTGAAATTGCCCGATGGCAAAATCGTAGCACGTGCTAGCTCTAACCTTATAAATACCCAAATAAAGACACATTAAGCAGGGCTTTATGTTCTGCTAAAACAACTAAAAAAGCGCGTGTCTAGTAAAAACAGAACACGCGCTTTTTGTTGGAATGTGGATAAACGCAACCTTATTTATAGGCTCTCCGTAATAGCTGGAGTATAAGCTTAATATATTGAATGTTTTATTTGTGTAAGCTGCTTTTTAATATGTGTCATCTTTAAACTTGATGGGTTATGGAAGAAATTGAAAAAAACTTAAAAAGCTTCACTTGGACAGAGGAGTCTATCATTCGTATTTTTTTAAATAGCAAAGGGAAGGCAATGTTGAAGGATTTAATGCCTTTGTTTCGAAAATATACGAATGCCATTGTAATTAATTACAATCAAAATTTAGAGACTGCTGCAATGGTTTGTATAGGTTCAAATACCTATTCGATTGCTTAGTTTTTAGCGTATTAATTACAGTAAATAAACGGTCCTTAAACCGATGACCTTGTTTAATTAATGGGAAGATGTGTACTTATTGCAATTCTATTCCATCCATTAATTGCGATCACAGCCATAATGAGTTGAGCGACATAATTATCGCCAAATAAATCTACCGCTTTTTTATAGGTGGAGTCTATAACACCGTGTTGGTTAATCACCGTAAGTTCTTCTGTTAATGCAAGCACGGCTTTTTCTTCTTCAGTAAACAAATCGGTTTCTCTCCATGCACTTAATACAAATAAACGCTGAAGTGTTTCACCGCTTTTGATCGATTCTTTTGTATGCATGTCTAAACAATAGGCACAGCCGTTGATTTGAGATGCGCGTGTTTTAATGATATTGATGTGTGTTTTGTTTAGGTCACTCGTTTGTAGATATGCTTCAAGCCCTAGCATGGCTTTGTACGCCTTTGGCTGAAGTTCTTCGAGGTTTAATCTCTTTTCCATAATGTGTTTTGTTTTAGTGTGAAACAAAACTAGACAATGGTATTTTCAAAAAACTTAAACTGGTTTAAGAAATATCTTTTTTTCGAATCTCGCTCAGATATTCTGGAGTGAAACCTAAATACGAAGCCAATAAATATTGAGGTATGCGCTGAATAAATGCTAGGAATTTATTTCTGAAATGAAAAAACTGTTCTTCTTTTGAATAGGTGTGTTGGTATTTGGAACGAAGCTGGGCTGCAGCAACTGCTTTTTGAAATACAAGTCTGAAATACCGTTCCATTTTGGGAAACGTGTTTAACAGTTGCTGTTGATCTGCATAAGAAATGCTCAAAAGTTCGGTCTGTTCAACGGCTTGAATATAAAAGTCTCCTGGCAGTTGATTCTGAAAGGACATATAGTCGCTTAACCACCAATTTTCAATCGCAAATTGTGTTGTTTGTTCAATACCTTTTTCATCTACAAAGAACATACGCAAGCATCCTTTTAAAACGAAATACGTGCATTTGCATGTTTCACCTGTAAGCAAGAGATTTTCTTTTTTCTTTACGTTCTTTACTTGAAAAAAACGCGAGATGTGAAGGGCATCCTCATCGCTAATTGCAATGAATTTAAGAATGTGGGTGTGTAATTGATCGTTTACCATAAAACGTTTTGCAGGGAAATGTATTTTTGAAGCTGTTTATGGAAGTTAGGGAATCAAATTCAATTCATGTAATCGTGGTGAATTATTATTCTATAAATGGGGATAAGTTGACTTCATTATTACCAACCGTAATCTGTGAAAAGCGTTACTAATTGAGCGAATGTATTAAATGAAATCGTTTGGTATACGCCTTTAGGTCTAAAACGCTTTCACCACTAAATTGAATTGCTATGGAACAAGTAGAAAAAGAATTGATGTCTTTTAAATGGACAAATGAATCTGTTATTAAAATACTTTTAAACAGCAATCACAAAGAAAGTTTGAAGGAAATTTTGCCTTTGATTAGACGATATACCAATTCCATTACCATAAATTACCGCATTGATTTAGCAGCGACAGCAGAGGTAAGTATTGGCGAGAAGGTAATAGCGATTGCTTAAGTAAAAATCTTCTTTTTTGTAAAACAAGGATCACTAACTTGACGTGCTCCTTGTTTTTTATTGTAATGGGTATTTTTTATCAATCCAGTCTGTTTTAAAATCAGTTTTTAGATTTAAAATTTTAAAATTTGTAAACCCCATACTGGTTAATATCGTATGGGCTTCGTGAATATTCCAACAATCTGCAATTTTACAACAACCACAGTAAATAATTATTTCCGAATTGGTAGGTATATTTATTAATGCTGTTTTGAATTTATTTTGGTTGGCGGGATTAATTGTTTCTCCTATAAGAATAGCACCAGGGATCATTTCCGAAGGGCCAACATTATATATGATTGGTTTTTTTACGGAAGTGTTTTTTAACGTTTCAACAAGCTTTTCAGGATCTAATAATTTTTCAGTAGGATATGAAAATGCCGCTAGCAAAATTACATTCAGTAGGATAAATAAAATTAAAAGTGATTTTCTCATTTGAATATATTTTATAAACTATTTTTTATCATTGTTGTCCGACTAAATTTCAAATCGGATTAAAATCTTTGTTTAGATAAATATAAGCAAGTTTTTTGTGTCTTTTCAAAAAGAAGGTATCAACCAGA
>JAYTLG010000336.1:0-3380 GCA_043729555.1 Cytophaga sp. | reverse complement strand
AATAAAGAATATTTAGACGGTCGTACACCAAACCCCTGTGTATTATGCAATACACATATTAAATGGGATTCGTTGTTGCGCCGCGCCGATAAAATGGATTGCGAGTTTATTGCTACGGGCCATTATGCTCAAGTACGCGAAGAGAACAATCGATTTGTGATTTCTAAAGGTTTAGACGAAAACAAGGATCAGTCTTATGCTTTATGGGGAATTTCTCAGGAAAGCTTAAGTAGAACGATGTTCCCATTGGGACATTTACATAAAACAGATATTCGTGCCATGGCTGCCGAAAGAGGGTTTATGGATTTGGTAAACAAAAGCGAATCATATGAGATTTGTTTTGTACCCGATAACGATTACAGAGGATTTTTGAAACGTAGAAATCCGGGTTTGGAAGAACAAGTAAAAGGTGGCGAGTTTATTTTAGAAGACGGAACGGTTGTGGGCAAACACGAAGGCTATCCGTTTTATACCATCGGTCAACGCAAAGGATTGGGTATTACTTTAGGCTATCCCGTATTTGTTACTGAAATTCAAAAAGAAACCAATCGTGTAATTCTTGGTAAAGAAGAAGGGTTGAACCGCGATGGTATGTGGGTAGATCAATTGACTTTGTCAAAATACGATAACATAAGAGGCTCTATAAAAGAAGCAACCACCAAAGTACGTTACAACGACGATGGCACCTCATCAAGTATTGAACAAATTGGAGATGAAATTCGTGTGTTGTTTAACGAACCGGTTAAAGCAATTGCACCCGGACAAGCAGCTGTTTTTTATGAAGGCAACGATGTAATTGGTGGTGGCTGGATAAAATCAAGTTTTAAACAACACGAATGAAAAAGTGTCTGTTCTATATATCAATCATACTCTTTGCAGCTTCTTGTAATAATGACGATGCAGAAGTACCTGCTTTGGCAGGGAAAAACTATTTCCCAATAGATTCAGGTCGATATTGGATATATGATGTGCATGCAACTACTTATGGTGCACAAGTAACAGATACATTTTATCAGCGCAAAGAAGTTATTTACGACAGCTTCCTATACCAAAATGTTTTGGTATATGAATTGTATGAATACTACAGACCCAATAGTACCTATACATGGCCAGACCAGCCAGACTCTGTTTGGTCGCTCACAACCAATGGAAATCAAATACGCATAAAAGAATCCAACATCGAATATGTGCGTTTGTCCTTTCCGTTGTCGAATGGTGAAAAGTGGAATGGAAATTCACGCAATGTTTTTTTGAGTGATGATTATACCGTGAGCAATTTCGGAAAACCCTTTACGTTGAATAGTTATTATTTCCCAGCTACAGTAAATATTATTGAGGAGCAAAGTCAAAACTTAGTAAATAAAGATTACCGAAATAGAATGTATGCCGAATACACGGGCATGATTTACAGAAAAAAAGAATTTTTACGTTACAATACAGACCCTCAAAACATTGGTCAAAATATTATTGATTATGGGAGTGTCGTAGAAGAAACCTTGTCGAGTTATGGTACTCCATAAACGATTAATCATTTTTATCCTCTTTATTTTTTTTGTGTCCGCCATGGCGCAGGCACAAACCGATCCGTACATTATTTATTTGACCAACAAACAAGGTACCTCTGGAACCATTGCCAATCCAAGTGCCTATCTATCTGCAAAAAGTATTGAACGCCGAGCGAACATGCACATACAAATCGACTCAAGCGATTTACCAGTGTCACAATCCTATATTGATTTCATAAAAAATGAAGGCGCTAGCATTGTCTATGTTTCGAAATGGATGAATGCCGTTTATATTCAAGCCACAGCTGTACAATACGCAAGTATTTTAAATCTGCCTTTTGTTCAAGAATCCGTTTTTTCGTTCCGAACTTCTTCAACAATAAATACGCATACCATAAACACGACATCAAATTATGCTGAAAACTATTCCGATTATTTAGGAATTACACAAATGCATGCCAATGGCATTAAAGGTAAAGGTGTACTGATTGCCATTACCGATGCTGGATTTCCAGGTGTTGATACCTTGACTGCTTTTAAACATCTATGGAACAACAATCAACTGATCCATTATTTTGATGTGGCAGATAATGAACTGAATGTGTTCAACGACGACAGTCATGGCACCTATATACTTTCTGTTTTGGCTGCAGATACCAATATCTATAAAGGTGTTACACCCGAAGCCGATTATATTTTATTGCGCACAGAAGTAGCTAGTTCAGAAACAACTCTTGAAGAATACCATTGGTTGCGTGCTGCTGAGATTGCGGATAGCTGTGGGGCGGATATTATTTCGGTGTCGCTGGGTTACAATACCTACGACAATGCATCGGAGAGTTACACATACGCAGATATGGATGGTGTGACGTCTGTTATCGCGCGAGCTGCGGATATGGCTTATGAGAAGGGGATGCTCGTTGTTTCAAGTGCGGGCAACGATGGTTTAAATTCGTGGAAATACATTGGCACACCTGCAGATGCAAAAAATGTAATCGCCGTTGGCTCTGTTGATATTAGTAGCAATAAAAAATCCGGTTTCAGTTCTGTTGGCCCCAGTGCAGATGGACGTATCAAGCCCGACGTGTGTGCGGTAGGAGCTTCTGTTTATTGCATCAAACCCGATGGCAGCATGTTTTTAACTGGTGGCACATCATTGGCAACACCTATGATTGCTGGTTTGTTGGCCGGTATCAAACAAAGCTATCCCTTATTATCCGCAGATGAAATGAAAGCATTGTTGCTTCAATCCTGCGACAATTATTCAAACCCGACTAATTTAAAAGGCTACGGCGTACCACATTATTCTAGAACATTTGCCTACTACAGCGTCTATGATAAAGATGCTGCAATACTTATAGCTCCCAATCCATATCACAGCGGACAACTCTTATTGAAAGTTCCACAAAACAACTTTAGCTATTCAATCGAAATATTTGATAATCAAGGACGAATTATCGAACAACTGAATGCGACATCGGCTTCTAATATTATTAATTTAGAAGAATATGTAACGCGCCTAACTCCTGGCTTTTATTTAATAACAGTAGGGACGGCAACTACACGAGAAACATTGAAGTGGATTAAATTATAGCCCCATTATTTATTATCTTTGTATCTATGGCAAATGTACTTATAGCACCCAGCGTATTATCAGCAGATTTTGGAAATCTGGAACGCGATGTTCAGATGATCAATTCTAGCAAAGCAGATTGGTTTCACATTGATATTATGGATGGCGTTTTCGTTCCCAATATTTCGTTTGGTTTTCCAGTGATGCAAGCAATCAACAAGCATGCAACAAAACCATTAGATGTACACTTGATGATTGTGAATCCAGAAAAATACATACAAACATTTAGAGATTCGGGTGCA